>NZ_JBBKBF010000003.1:0-130608 GCF_037892625.1 Phocaeicola sp. ICN-14070
CACTATTTGCGTGTAGTTCCGATAGTTGATACGAGGATATACTATTTTCAGTGGTAGAAAGATAGATATAAAGTGTTATTCTTTATTTGGTAGGGAAGGAAAGCATAGCATTCTTCTTTCTCCAGTAATACATCCAGCCATATATATCGGCTAATGCCCATCCGATAGGGATTGACCACCAGATGCCGTGTACACCTATGGAAGGGATGGCAGCCAGTGCATAGGCCAACACCACTCGGGTTCCTAAAGAGAGAATCGTTAAAATGATGGACATTTCCGGTTTGCAGACGGCTCTGTAGAATCCGTACCATAAAAATAAATACCCAATACCGAGGTAAAAACTGCCTTCTATCCGCAAGTATTCAGTACCGATACGGATAATTTCCGTTTCTTCAGGAGAGATGAAGATTTGCATCAGTTGCGGTGCAAACAGGAAGATTGCCAATGAGAGAAGCAGGCAGAAGAGAGTGGTTATTCCAAATGCACTTTTTATACCTTTCAGAATGCGGGTATTTTTGCCGGCTCCGTAGTTTTGTGCAGTGAAAGTAGAGAAGGCGTTCCCGAAATCTTGTACAGGCATATAGGCGAACGAATCAATCTTTACGGCTGCTGTAAAAGCGGCCATGACGGCTGTGCCGAAGCTGTTGACAAGGCCTTGAACCATGAGGATACCGAAATTCATGACAGATTGCTGGATGCAGGTCAGTGAGGCGTATGAAAAAACTTGTTTCAGGAGCTGTCTGCTGACCTTGAAATCCTTTCTGGAGAGTCTGGTTTCTGGAACTTTTTTCCAGCAATAGAAGCACAAACCAATAGCCGAAACAGCTTGGGAAATGATGGTTGCTGCCGCAGCTCCTTCTATTCCGTAATGAAGTTTTACAATAAACCATATATCCAGTACAATGTTTAATACCACGGAAATGGCTAAATAAATAAGAGGAGTCAGTGAATTACCCAATGCGCGTAGAAGATACGCATAGTAGTTATAAAGATAGACAAACCAGATTCCCATGAAAATGATTTTTAGGTAGTCGTAGGTCATATCCTGCAACTCTTGTGGAGTTTGCATGAGGGTGATAATATCTTGTATATAGTAGCAGGAGAAGGCGAATATAATCAGTGTGGAAGTTCCTGTAATCAGCAGGGAAGCAGCTTGTGTACGTCGCAGGTTTTCGTAATCTTTTGCTCCGTAACGCATGGAGAACAATGCACTGCATCCCATGCATAATCCGATGAAGATGGAGGTGATAAAGACCATGAGTGTGTATGAAGAACCCACAGCAGCTAAGGCTTTTGCGCCCAATGTCCTTCCAATGATGAATGTATCGGCAATATTGTATCCTTGCTGGAGCAAGTTTCCTAAAATAAGCGGATAGGCAAGGTTGAGCATGCTTTGTGTGATGCTTCCTGAAGTAAGGTCCTGCGTGCGACTGGTCTGCATAGTGGTAATTGGAACATAAATAAAAATGGATTTAATAAACCTTTTTTCCGGTTTTATTAAATCCATTCTCGTGTGCGCCTGATAGGACTCGAACCTACACGTCTCACGACACCAGATCCTAAGTCTGGCGCGGCTACCAATTACGCCACAGGCGCATGCAGAAATATGTATTTCTGTTTTGCGAGGGCAAAGATAGGAAGAATTTTCATATTCTCCAAATACTGCACCTTAATTCTTTAGCTTTTTGATGGCGGTTTCGATAATGGTGTCCTTTCCTTGCTGCATATCTTCGCTGGTCATATCTACTTTCACGTCTGGTTCGATACCGAATTCCAATTGGTTCATGTCCGGGTCGAACATCGGGCTGGCAGAGAAACGGATGGACCATCCGTTGGGAATTTCCGAACTGAAGGGGAGACCAGATCCTCCTCCGGTGGTATCTCCCATGGTAGTTACATTGGGGAATTGACGCATGGTATTCACAAAGTCGTTTGTGGCACTGTAAGAACGGCGGTTAGTTAATACTACTGCCTTTTTCTGCCAGCGGATACTGTTGGATGGTTCCTGATATACAGGTTCAGGGTCCGAGAAATCATTATGGCCCGGACTTGTTTTATGACGGATGTAGCCGACCAGTACTTTCTCATTTGTAAACCGTGCGGCCAGTTTCTGTGCTGTAGTCAGGTTGCCTCCTCCGTTATTGCGTACGTCGATAATCAGTCCGTCACAAATCTCCAGTTTCTTCAGCATCTGGTCCAGGTTTCCGTCGCCGATACCGTCGGAGAAACTTTCACAATAGATGTAACCGATGTTATTTTCCAGAATCTGGTAGGTCAGTCCGGAGGTAATGATGTAATCCTTTTTCAGGTAGTTGCTCTGGATGCTGTCGCTGAAATTCCGTGGATAAGCATCGAACCATTCCCGGTATTGCGATGTACCCAATGAACTGCTCAGGTTGACGTGTCCGTCTCTTAATTCATTGACCATTTCCGACAAGACTTCGAAAAGTGATTCCCAACTCATGGAGGAAGAAATCCGCTTGGCATAGCGGGTATGTACTTCATCCCAGTCCAGTCCATACGTCTCGTGCTTATAGTCCAAAAAACAATATTGCTCATCGATGATTTTCCAGAGCGATTCAAAGTTGGCTTCTGGAGAATTACCCTGAATGTCTTCCCGTATGCAGGAAGAGAATGTGAAGCAGGACAGCATCAGCAGAAGGCCATATAAGTAGCAATGATAAATCCGTTTCATATCAATAAGGCGTAACGTTTGAAGGCATGGAAATACGGTTCTTCCCTTTCAGCAGGTAGAAGTTTTTCACGATGCCAATCATGAAATCGTGTGAATAAGTATGGTATTTCAGGTGGTTGACTTTCGCTTGCTGGAGGTCACAGATGTACCCCACGCGCATGGTGACTTTCCGGATGGGAAAATCAAGCGTCAACATCTGTCGGAGCGACGGGTTGTTGTGAAGCGAAGTAAACAGTACGTTCTTTCCTTTGTGTCCCAAGGAAAACATTTCGTAGTATGACTGTCCGAATTCAGGAGAGAACATGGCTCCCAACAGCGGAAGATTGGCCTGATAACGTACCACCAGCGGATAGTTTCCGATACGGAACTTGTAGATGGCCATTCCGGATATACCTACACTTCCGTATGCTTTTGCCTGTGCCGGATTGTTGGAATTGCGTGTGTTGTACACGAATCCTCCGTTCAGGTCAATCATCGGACCTGCCAGCAGTTTCAGTTGCTCGTTCAGGCGAAACTGATAGTGCAGTGCATAGGTCCAGTTTACGAGTCCGGCATACATATTGGCGGTCTGGCTCGGATTATGCGTGTACGATACATTAGCCTGCAACAGATTTTGGGCCGAAACGTTTCCGTTCATTAACCGGGTCATACGCATGTTTTCGCGAAGGATACGAATCTCCGGTCCTTTGTATTCCAAGGGTGAAAGGTACGTATCGAGCACGTTACTCATTCCCGCTCCATAGAGTACGGAGCGCATTACGTAACGTGTGGCACGCAGGCTGTCTTCTTGTGCCTGAAGCGAAAAAGCAGCCCAGCATGCGCAAAGTATAAGGTAAATTCGTAGTTTCATACGATTTTAAAAGAGTTTCATTTGTCCGTCGTCTTTCTGGTTTTCATCTTCCTCCATGCCTTCTTCTTCCTTTTCAGGCTCTTCCGGCTCCGGTTCCGGCATGCGGGTTGGCTCCAGCTCCGTAATCTGGCCGACGGTATAAGTCGTCAGTCGCTTACCCTTTGCCTTGAAGCTCTTCACGCCTACAAAGTCGCTGGCTTCCAGAATGAGTGCTTCGCGGAAGCTGTCGTGTCCACCAAAGTCCACTTGGATGCGCGGGTACACCTGACAGGTCAGCAGGATAAGTTGTGTATGTTTGTTGTCTCCCAGGAAATTCTGCTTTTTTGTGGTTGCTTCGAAGGTGAAGCGTTTCAGGTAAGGATAGTTCTGCTGGTCGGCATCGTAGAGCACGGCTGTCCATACCTTGTCAGGATTGAATTTCTCGATGCAGAGAATATCCGGATCGTAATGGTTGCTCAGGTCGAAGTTGGTAGTATAGAATTCTCCGTTCTTGTGTACCACTAAGATGCTGTCTTCACTTTGGAATTCTCCCAGGTATTGTCCTCTTCCATCGTAGTTGAGTCGGAGCACATCGTGGTCGAACCACACCTTTCTGCCTCCGAGCGTAGAGCCCCCTCGCTGTTTCAAGGAAATCTTGTGTACCTCAGCCTTGGTCAGCAAGTTACCCATGGATTGTTTTCCCTTGATATTGATGGTACTGAAATCCCTTTCAAACGTAGGCTTCTTAATGCGGGGCGTAGGACGCAGTACTACACGGATGACTTCTGCCTCTCCATTCGGATTGGCGGTGAAGTACACGATTTTAGAGCCCGGAGTACCTTGCGTTACGTCGTATTCCCTGTCACGAATGATGGAAGTAACATTGAAGCGTTTGATATAATAATAACCTTCCTTTCCGTCACGGTAGATGACGTTGTAGATGGTACGTTTGTCGTTTTTCTTGAATACGTTGACGTACAAGATGTTCTTTCCGACGAACAATTTGTCGGACACGCGGACAATCTTGTATTTACCGTCTTTGTAGAAGATGATTACATCGTCGATGTCAGAACAGTTGCATACATACTCGTCTTTCTTCAGTCCGGTACCGATGAAACCTTCCTCACGGTTGATATACAGTTTTTCGTTGGCTTCGGCCACCTTGGTAGCCACGATGGTATCGAAGTTGCGTATTTCCGTGCGGCGCGGGAAGTTTTTACCATACTTCTCTTTCAGGCGTTGATACCAGTCGATGGTATATTCCGTGATGTGCGCCAGGTGATTGTCTATCTCTTTCAGTTCCGCTTTCAGGCGTGCGATGAACTCATCTGCCTTGTCCTTGTTGAACTTCAGGATACGTGCCATCTTGATTTCCATCAGGCGGAGAATATCTTCTTTGGTCACTTCGCGTACGAACTGCGGGTAGTAAGGCGTCAGACGTTCGTCGATGTGCTCGCAAGCCGCATCCATGGAATCAGCCTGTTCGAACTGCTTGTCTTTATAGATACGTTCCTCGATAAAGATTTTTTCCAGCGAAGCAAAGTGCAGGGTTTCCAGTGTTTCGTCCCGTTGTATCTCCAGTTCCTTGCGTAACAGTGCCAGCGTATTGTCGACCGATTTCTTCAGCACCTTGCTCACTGAAAGGAAATGCGGTTTTTTGTTGTCGATGACGCAGCAGTTGGGCGAGATGTTTACCTCGCAGTCAGTAAAGGCATACAAGGCATCCAGTGTCTTGTCGGACGATACGCCAGGAGTAAGGTGTACTAAGATTTCTACCTTTCCGGCCGTGTTGTCGTCCACCTTTCTTACCTTGATTTTTCCCTTCTCGATGGCTTTCAGGATGGAGTCAATCAACGAAGAAGTAGTCTTTCCATAAGGGATTTCACTGATGCAAAGGGTCTTGTTGTCAATCTTGGAGATTTTGGCACGCACGCGCACTACGCCTCCTCGCTCGCCGTCGTTGTAGCGTGATACGTCAATCGAACCACCTGTCTGAAAATCCGGATAAAGCTGGAAGTTTTCTCCGTGCAGGTATGCGATGGCCGCATCGCACAGTTCATTGAAGTTATGTGGAAGAATCTTGGAAGAAAGTCCCACGGCAATACCTTCTACCCCCTGGGTCAGTAGCAGCGGGAATTTGACTGGCAGTGTGACCGGCTCCCGGTTTCTGCCGTCATAGGAAGCCTGCCATTCGGTCGTTTTCGGGTTGAACACCACATCCAGCGCAAACTTGGAAAGCCGGGCTTCGATGTAACGGGAAGCAGCCGCACTGTCGCCCGTCAGGATGTTACCCCAGTTTCCCTGGCAGTCAATGAGTAAGTCCTTTTGTCCCAATTGTACAAGGGCATCTCCGATAGAAGCATCTCCGTGAGGGTGGAACTGCATGGTGTGTCCCACAATGTTGGCCACCTTGTTGTAGCGTCCGTCATCCAGCCGTTTCATGGAGTGGAGAATGCGTCGCTGCACCGGTTTCAATCCATCGTTGATATGCGGTACGGCACGCTCCAGGATAACGTATGAAGCATAGTCCAGAAACCAGTTCTGGTACATGCCACTCAACTGGTGCTTTACTGCCTCGTCAGTGGTCGATACCGGTTTGTAGTCAGAGTGTTCTTCTTTCTCGGGCAAGTTTGCCATTTCTTTTTCGTCCTTGTCAAAAGTATCTTCGCTCATATTAAAATGGTTCCTATGTAAAGAGATTCGGGCAAAGTTACTGAATAATTCTGTGTGGTGGAAATAATTGACTTACAATTCTTACCCCCGAAAAGGGCATTTTTGAAGAAATTTCTTGGCGTAAATACCTCGACACGTACGTGACGAGGTGTTGACACGAAGGTGACGAGACCTTGACACGTACGTGATGAGAGCTCCGCACGTACGTGTCGAGGTAAGATGGCAGGCGCGTTTGGGCTTATTGCTGTTTGCGGTAGCTGCGTATGGCCCATGCATAGAGCAGAAAGGCAAAGGACGAAAGTACGGAAAGTTGGAAGCCGATATCGCAGATGCCGCTTCCCTTCAGGTAGACCATGCGCATGGTTTCCATAAAGTAGCGTAACGGATTGAGGTAGGTGATGCCTTGTGCCCATTCCGGCATGCTGCTGATGGGGGTAAACACTCCGCCTTTCGTGCCGTTAACGGTGTTGACTGCAATGAGTGCCGCCGGACTTTGTCCGTTGGCTTGCGCTTTCTCAAAGTCGCGTGGAATTTCCAGCAGCATGTCGGCCTGGTCTGTCTCGATGGCTTGCAGTCCTTGTGCGTAGGACGGGGGAAGTGCCGTCAATTGAAAATAACGGGAAGCTTCGATGCGGTGCACCAGCCTTTCGGAAGAAGGACTGCGGTCGTTATCAATGACGGCAATGCGCAGGTTCTCTATTTCCAGTGTGGCGGCCCAGGGCATGACCAGCATCATCATGCAGGGAAAAAGCAGGATAAGGCGGGGCAGGAAACTGTTGCGTTTCAACTGCTTGAATTCTTTTTCTATCAGGTAACGTAACATCATAGGCTTGGCGGTTTATTCCAGTCGGTTCTTAAACTTGCGAGCAGTAGCCGTAATCAGTACCACTGCCATGAGGCACATCACTGCCACTTCTTTCCATACATACACCAGTGGTACACCTTCAATCATCAGCCGGCGGACGGTTTCTACGTACCAGCGTGCGGGAATAAGGCAGGAGAGGACCTGCAGAATGCCCGGCATACTTTCTATCGGGAAGATAATGCCCGACAGGATGATGGTGGGTATCATCAGCACCATGGCCGACACTAACAGGGCGGGCAGGCTTCCGGCTATCGGTACGTCGAGCACAAAGACGGAAAGCAGCAGGATGGTCGTCAGGTTCAGTAGGGACAACACGAAATAGGGAACTGCCTTCGACAGAATGATGAACAGCGGGTTGACGGGAGAGACCAGCAGGACTTCCATCGTGCCTGTTTCCTTTTCGCGTACGATGGAGATGGAGGTCATCATGGCACAAATCAGCATCAGAATCAATCCCATGACTCCTGGTACAAAGTTGTAGGCACTCTTCATCTGCGGGTTATAGAGCATTTATTGTACACCATGACAGGCTGTTTATCCGGGTGTGAATAGGCTGGGGTGGTTGTAGCTTGACGGATGGTTTGTAGGGCTTGCCTTAGAATTGTCTGTGCATACGTACTCCGTGTGACGGCCAGGCTCGGGTCGGTGGCATCGGCTAAAATCTGTATCTCTTCCGAATCGAAACGCAGGCGATGCAGGTCGGAAGGAAAAACTACGGCCAGTTCTATGAGGTTGCGCCGGAACAGCCGTTCGATTTCGTCGGGTGACCAGTCGAGATGGCAAAGCCGAAAAGGATAATCTGTACAATCGGCATGCTTATCAGTATCAGCATGGTACGCCGGTCGCGCAGGATATGATGAAATTCTTTTCTGACAAAAGCGATAAACTGTTTCATGGCTGTTCTGTTTGCGTGTGAGTAAAAGCATGTTCTCCTCGTTGGGCTTCACGTGCTAATTTCTGGAAGACTTCGTCCATGTTTCGGGCATCAAAACGGCGTTTCAGTCCGTCGGGAGTATCCAGTGCCCGAATATGTCCGTCCACCATCATGGAAATACGGTCGCAATATTCAGCTTCGTCCATGTAGTGCGTCGTGACAAAAATAGTAATCCCCCGGTTGGCGGCCTGATAAATCAGCTCCCAGAACTGACGGCGGGTAGCCGGGTCGACTCCTCCTGTCGGTTCGTCCAGAAAAACCAGTTCCGGACGGTGGAAGATAGCTACTGAAAAGGCCAGTCGTTGCTTCCATCCTAAAGGCAGCGAACGCACCAGGGTATGTTGTTCCTCGTAGAGTCCGATACGCTGTAAGGTTTCTTCCATACGCTTGCTGATTTCCTTGGCATTGACACCATAGATACCTCCGAACAGACGGAGGTTTTCGCGTACGGTCAGGTCTTCATAAAGTGAAAATTTCTGGCTCATGTAGCCGATTCGTTTTTTGATTTCCTCGCTTTGTGTCCGTACGTCAAACCCCATCACTTCAGCCTTTCCTTCAGAGGGGAGACTGAGTCCGCACAGGATACGCATGGCGGTAGTCTTTCCGGCCCCGTTGACCCCTAGGAAGCCGAAAATTTCTCCCCGTTGTACAGAAAATGAAATGTGGTCGACAGCCGTGAACGAGCCGAACCGTTTGACGAGGTTGTCCACCTGAATAATGGGCGGAGTATGTTTATCGACGGCTTTTCGTTGCAGGCCGGGAGGGCATATAATCTCGCTGAACTGCTTCAGTATGGCTTCCGGACGGTCGATGCCTTTAATTTCTCCCTCGTAAAGAAACGCCACTCGGTCGCATCGCAAGGCTTCGTCCATGAAAGGAGTGGATACGACAAGGGTAATACCTTCCTGTCGGAGGTAGGCTAACATCTCCCAGAACTCCCGGCGTGAAACGGGGTCTACGCCGGTAGTCGGTTCATCCAGAAAGAGGACTTTCGGCGCGTGAACCAGTGCACAGCACAAAGCCAGTTTCTGCTTTATTCCTCCCGACAATGCACCTGCCCGACGCTGCTTGAAGGGGGCAATTTGTTCATAAATGGCGCGTATCCGCTCGTAGTTTTCTTCTACCGTGAGGTCCTGATACAAGGAGAAGCGCCCCGGCATGTACCCTACGCTCTGCCGTATCGTACGGAAGTCGGCTCGTACATCCGCATCCAGTACCCGGGCACTTCCCTGGTCCGGTAGCAGCAAGGTGGTCAGGATGCGGAACAGGGTACTTTTCCGGCTCCGTCGGGACCGATGAGGCCGAACAGTTCTCCTTGCTTTACGCTGAAGGATACATCGCGCAGGGCTTGTACCTTTCCGTAGCTTTTGCTTACATGGCTGACTTCGATAAGGTTTTTCATGTCACTTTCGGTTTTCAGAATTTGACTTTCCCGTACATGCCCAGTTTGATGTGTCCGTCGTTTTCGACGGCTATTTTGACGGCATATACCTGGTTGTCCCGTTCATCGTTGGTCAGGTGTTTTCTTTGGTGTAGATGCATAAGCAATTGTACTTCATGTACGGCCTTGGCTTGGCGCGCGAGATTCTCGGCTGTAATTTCCTTTAGCATGTCGCTGACGCTCATGGTGCCGTTGGCTACTTTGGCTTGGGCAGACCGTCGGATGTTCTCCCGTAATCGGATAATCTCCTCGTCTTCTTTCATCTGCTGCCGAAGACTTTGGATGGTGCCGTCTTCTTCTGCCAGTTGTAAGTGTGTGTTGAATAAGAATAAGTCGCGTTCGTTTCTAATTTGCTGGATGCGGTTGTCCAGGTTTTTCCGGTCGTTTTTCAGAGTGTACAGGCTTCCGAAATTCCAGGTAAACCGGGCTCCGACTAAGTAGTAGGTTCTGAATTTGTCTTTCAATATATCCAGTCCCGGATTGCCATAGGCTCCTTGCGCAAAAAGACTAAAAGCTGGAAGATAACCCGTTTGCAATCCCTTTCGTTGTACGGCGACGGTCTGTTCTTGTGCTTCATACCACCGTAGTTCAGGGCGGTTGAATTCAGATGCATTCGTTTCCACAAGGGCTGGACGTACTAACTGGGTTTGTGCCGGAAGTTCTTTTCCTGTAAGTAAGGACAGCATGCGCAGATAGGCCATACGGTTATTTCCCAACTGGATACGCTGTTGCTTGGTTTGAAGAATCTCTACCTTTACCGCGTCTACGTCCGCATCATTGGCGGTGCCGTTTATCCGATAAGCCTCCACCGTTTTCTGGTTGCGTGCGAGTTCTTCTTCTAATAATACATTTTGTGCCAGCTGCTCGTCCAGTAACAGGATACCGAAGAATACCTGATTCACCCTTTCTTCCAGTGCATAAAGGCTGGTATCAAGCTGTCGCTCGTTTGCTTCTGCTTCGGCTTTGACCTGAGCTTTTTGGTTGCGGATTTTTCCTCCGTCCCATATATTTTGTTTGATTTCAATCAATGTCTGATACTGGTCTTTCGGTAGTCCCCTCATGCCCGATCCCGGAATCTCGAAAGGAAAGGTAGTGGCTTCGCTTTGATAAGATATTTTTCCGCTCACGCTGATTTGGGGCAGATTGCCTTTCGCTACATTTGATAGCGTATATTGTTCGGACAGTTGAATCAAGTCGTATTGTCGTACCAGCGGATAGTTTTCACGGGCCTGCTGCTTGCAACTTTCCAAGGTGATTTGTGCCTGACTTATCACACTCAGGCTCCATGCACACAAAAGGAGAAATGTTCGTATCATAGGCATTGGGTGTTTATTAAAAGGTTATATGACAAAGATAGAGGGTTTTGTGTAATCTTTCGGTCCTATATGTGTGATGGAATGTTCTTTTTGTTCGATAAATGTTTGTCTTTGCTGTAAAAAAGGCTTGAAATATTATCTTTGCAGGAAAGCAAGGTGTCAAATGAAATCGAATCATCTGTTGTTGCTGGCATTGAAGAAAGTGCGTGAGCATGTGGGAGAAGGGACGAACACCTCCCGCTTTCTTACTTCCGAATTGGGATTGCTTCGTTCCATTCAGGGGATAGCCGATGTAATTCATTTTATCCCGATAGAAGGACAGCCTTATCGGTTGACCGAGGGGCGAGTGGTGTTTTTTCGTGCGGGGACGCTTCGGCTGCGTATCAACCTTCGTGAAGTGGAATTTAAGGAGAGCGATTTGCTGGCTGTATCTCCGGGAACGGTATTTGAGTTCCTTTATATATCATCTGATTTGGATTTAGCTATGCTGGCCTTTTCAAACAGCTTAATGGAGAACTGGCAGAAAGAGGATTTGTTGCAGACCTATTTGCAGGGTAGATTGTTTTTGCATCTATCTTTAACAGCGAAGGAAGGCAGCGCATGGAGCAGTTGTTTGCCTTGTTATGGGAAGTCGTACACGATCGGCCTTTTCCGAGAGCTTCCGTGCAGAGTCTGATTTCTCTGTACTTTCATCAACTGGATTTTGTCAGGAAAAGAAGCCAATTGACCGAACGTCAGCAGCATACGCGTCAGGAGGACATTTTCAATCGTTTTTTGGAATTAGTCAACAAATATGCAGTTCGCGAGCGAAGCATTGCGTTTTATGCCGACCGGCTTTTTCTGACACCCCGTTATCTGAGTACACTGGTTCGTCAGGCCAGCGGACGCACGGTGATGGACTGGGTAAATGAGGCGGTAATGCAGGAAGCTAAACTGATGTTGCGCCACACGGATAAGCTGGTGTATCAGATTGCCGATGAATTGAACTTTCCCAATGCGTCATTTTTCAGTAAATATTTTCGGCGAATGGCTGGAATGACTCCTAATGATTATCGAAGAAAAGACGAATAAGGAGTTTCGTGTTTATCGGGTGTTTTCTTCTTTCATGGGAGTCCTGTCTACGCGCAGTGACTTCAATACTGGAATGGTAAGAGGAAGAGCCAGTAGAAAAGAGCATAGGTCGGCTGCGGCTTGACACATTTCCACACCCTGCAACTGCAAAAAGTACGGCAGAATCAGTATCAAGGGGATGAAGAATAAACCTTGGCGGGAGGAGGAAAGAATGACGGCCCGGCGAGGCTGGCGGATAGTTTGTAGCAGCATGTTACACAGTATCACCCAGGCTCCTAATGGGAGCGTGATGAGTTGCCAGCGTAGAGCTTCGGCTCCTACGGCGATAACTTGTGGGTCTTCTTTCCGGAACCAGGAGACTACTTCTGGGGCATAAATGTAGCCGATGAGGGAGCAGATAGCCAAGAAGATAACGCCTACCTTCACACAATACCAGAATCCTTGGCGGACACGACGGTTTAATCCTGCTCCGTAGTTAAATCCGCATACCGGCTGAAATCCCTGTCCGAAACCGATGACAAAGGAATTGATGAACATGCAGATGCGGGTTACAATGGACATTCCGGCAATGGCAGCATCTCCAAAGTTTCCGGCTGCTACATTCAATAGGATAGTCGATACACTGGCCAGACCCTGACGGCAAAGAGAAGGACTTCCTCCGTATACGATTTCTTTCAGATAGGCTGGAGTCGGAGTAAAGTGTCGGTAATGGATACGGATGTTTTCTCCTTTCCGGTCCATGAAAAGCAGGATGGTGAAGCTGCATACCTGACTGATGAAGGTCGACCAGGCAGCTCCTGCAATTCCCATGTCGAATACGAATATCAATAATGGGTCAAGTCCGATGTTGAGTACGGCTCCCACAATGATGCCTATCATGGCATAAACGGCGTTTCCCTGAAATCGCATCTGGTTGTTGAGCACCAGCGAGGAGGCCATAAAAGGGGCTCCCAACAGGATAATTCCTAAATAGGTCTTGGCGTATGGAAGAATGGTGGGGGTAGAACCTAATGCCCGGCAGATAGGGTCCAGAAAAAGCAGGCCGACAAGCGCGATGGCACAACCGATAAGGAATGCGCTAAAGAAGCCCGTAGCCGCCATCTTTTCCGCACTGCGATAGTCACGTGCACCTAATCTTCTGGAAATGAAATTACCTGAACCATGTCCGCAGAAAAAACCGAATGCCTGAACAATGGCCATGATGGAAAAAGAAATACCTACAGCCGCAGTAGACTGAGTATTGATTTTCCCGACAAAATAAGTGTCGGCCATGACATAGAAAGACGTGACCAGCATACTGATGATGGTAGGAACGGCCAATCCTCGGATAAGGCGAGGTACCGGTGCTGTGGTCATAAGCGTATATTTGTCTTGAGGCATAGGTTGTCTGCTTGTAGAATGTGAGCAAAAGTACGAAAAAAATCCCCCTCATTTTCCTAAAAAGGGCAAATAAGGGGGGATGAAAAGTAAAAAATTAAGTGTTGATAGGGTTTTCTGAAAATTAGAATCCAGCCAGTTCAACCACTTTGTCAACTGCCGTATTCAATCCGTCAGGATTTTTACCACCTGCAGTTGCAAAATGAGGCTGACCACCGCCACCACCTTGAATCAGCTTGGCGGCTTCACGTACCAACTGGCCTGCATTCAGTCCGGCTTTTACCTGATCTTCGCTCATGGTTACAGTCAGCAACGGTTTGTTCTCAAATACACTACCGATAACTACGAACAGATTTTCTGTGAACTGTCCTTTCAACTGGAATGCAATGTTCTTTACTGCGTCAGCCGGCATCGGAAGTACAGCTTTGATTACTTTTACGCCATTAATTTCTTTAGCGCCTTCAATCAGTTTGTTCTTGACAGCAGCTTCTTTCTCCTTCATGAATTCTTCCATCTGTTTCTTCAGACCAGCGTTTTCTTCAATGTACTTGGAGATGGCAGCCTTCAAGTCGGGTGCATTGTTGAACAATGCCTTCAGGTCGTTAATAGTATCTTGTACGGTATCGAACATCTCTTCTACTTTCGCACCGGTAATTGCTTCAATACGGCGTACACCTGCAGCTACAGAACTTTCAGAAATGATTTTCACCATACCGATTTTTCCGGTAGCAGATACATGTGTACCTCCACAGAATTCGATAGATGAACCGAACTGTACGACACGAACTTCGTCACCGTATTTTTCACCGAACAGAGCGATAGCACCCAGTTCCTTAGCCTTTTCAATCGGCAGGTTACGGTATTCAGTCAAAGGTGCGTTTTCACGAATCTTGGCATTTACCAGGTGTTCTACTTCACGAATCTGTTCCGGAGTCACTTTCTGGAAGTGAGAGAAGTCGAAACGCAGTGAATCAGGAGTTACAAGAGAACCTTTCTGTTCCACATGAGTACCTAATACCTGACGCAAAGCTTCGTCTAGCAAGTGCGTACAAGAGTGGTTAGCTGCACAAGCGGCACGCTTATCAGTATCTACACATGCCATCATCGGAGCTTCCAAGTGTTCCGGAAGTTTCTTGGCAATGTGAATAGGAAGGTTGTTTTCCTTCTTTGTATCAATGATGTCGATAGTTTCAAATTCGCTTACCAATACACCAGTATCACCTACCTGACCACCACTTTCTGCATAGAACGGAGTCTCGCTCAATACAATCTGGTAGAGAGTCTGGTTCTTTTGTTTGATCTGGCGGTAGCGCAGGATGCTAGTTTCATATTCTGTATAATCGTAACCTACGAAAGTGGTTTCACCTTCTTTCAGGGTAACCCAGTCACCAGTTTCTACTGCAGCGGCATTGCGGGCACGTTCTTTCTGTTTCTGCATTTCAGCTTCGAAGCCTTTCACGTCGGCTGTCAGACCGTTTTCACGCAAAATCAGTTCAGTCAAGTCGAATGGGAAACCGAATGTATCATATAGTGTAAAGGCATCTACTCCACTGATTTCTGTCTTGCCGGCAGCTTTGGTTTCGTTCATTGTCTTTTCGAGCAGACGGATACCTGTTTCCAGGGTACGGAGGAATGATTCTTCTTCTTCCTTCATCACTTTTTCAATCAAAGCCTGCTGAGCTTTCAGTTCAGGGTAAGCGCCACCCATGTTTTCAATCAGCACCGGAACCAGCTTGTACATGAATGCCTGTTTCTGTCCGAGGAAGGTGTAAGCGTAACGAACAGCACGACGCAGGATACGACGGATGACATAACCAGCCTTTGCATTTGAAGGCAACTGACCGTCTGTGATAGAGAAAGCAATGGTACGGATGTGGTCAGCAACTACACGCATAGCCACGTCTGTCTTTTCGTCGTTTCCATATTTCTTGCCAGACAAATCACCAATCACCTTGATGATAGGCTGGAATACGTCTGTATCATAGTTGGATGTTTTTCCTTGCAGTGTACGTACCAGACGTTCAAATCCCATACCGGTATCAATTACTTTCGCAGGAAGTGGTTCCAAAGTTCCGTCTGCCTTGTGGTTGTATTGCATGAACACCAGGTTCCAGATTTCGATAACCTGCGGATGATCCTTGTTTACCAGTTCGCGTCCCGGAACAGCTGCTTTTTCTTCTGCAGAACGAGAGTCGATGTGGATTTCAGAGCACGGACCACAGGGACCTGTGTCACCCATTTCCCAGAAATTGTCATGCTTGTTTCCGTTGATGATATGGTCTTCAGGGAAGAACTGTCCCCAGTAGCTTGCAGCTTCGTCATCACGTGAGATGCCTTCGCTTGGACTACCTTCGAAAACAGTCACATATAAATCTTTCGGATCAAGCTTCAGCACGCTTACCAGGTATTCGTATGCCCAGCTGATAGCTTCTTTTTTGAAATAGTCACCGAATGACCAGTTACCCAACATTTCAAACATGGTGTGGTGATAGGTATCGTGGCCTACTTCTTCCAAGTCATTATGTTTTCCGCTCACACGAAGACATTTCTGTGAGTCAGTCACGCGTTTGTATTTAGCAGGGTGGTTTCCAAGTATGATATCCTTGAACTGGTTCATACCGGCATTAGTGAACATCAGGGTAGGGTCATCTTTGATAACCATTGGTGCAGAAGGCACAATCTGATGTCCTTTCGACTCAAAGAATTTCACGAATGAGTCGCGGATTTCATTTGCTGTCAACATAATCGTTATATTGTCTTGTAGTTAATATTCTCAAAATTGATTTGCAAAGATAATTGGTTTTATTATTTTTGTCTGTATGTTTGGAGCAAAAACTTGATGTTTTGTTGCTTAAAAATTTCCAAAATCGAACGACATGCGTAAAGTCTATTATATTTATAATCCGAAAACTCGTACTTACGACCGTATTTATCCCACCGTGCGCCAGCGGGCTTTGAGTTATCTGCGTCAACTCTTTGTCGGTATGGGACTGGGGGCAGGCAGTTTTATCCTGCTGTTGTGGATTTTCGGTTCTCCTTCGGAAAAAGACCTTCGTACGGAAAACTCCCGACTTTTGTCGCAATATGCTATTCTGTCTTCTCGTTTGGATGAGGCGGAAGGAGTGATGCAACGCCTGCAGCAACGTGACGATAACATCTACCGCGTAATGATGCAGGCAGACCCGTTACCAGATGAACAGCGTTCGGCTACCGCAAATAATGCACGTTATAATGAACTGATGGACATGGCTAACAGTCGGCTGGTTATCCATACACTGCAGAAAATGGATGATTTGGAGAAAAAGATTTATGCCCAGTCCAAATCTTTCGATGAAGTAGTTGGGCTCTGTAAACAGCATGACAAAATGTTGGCCTGTATTCCCGCCATCCAGCCGGTTTCAAACAAGAATCTGAAACAGACAGCTTCTGGATACGGTATGCGTATAGATCCGATTTATAAGACCGTGAAGTTTCATGCAGGAATGGATTTTTCTGCCAATGTTGGTACGCCGGTATATGCTACAGGAAACGGACGGGTAAAACAGGCTGGCTGGGACGGATTGTATGGAAATTGTATCATTATTGATCATGGATTTGGTTATGTGACTCGTTACGCTCATTTGAATAAGATTGAAGTGAAAGTGGGCCAGAATGTGGCGCGTGGGGAAGTGATTGGTCAGGTAGGCTCTACGGGAAAGAGTACCGGTCCGCACTTACATTATGAAGTGCGTGTGAAAGGAAAGATTGTCAATCCGGTGAACTATTATTTCATGGATTTGAATGCCGACGATTATGAAAAGATGATTGAACTGGCTGCCAACCACGGTCGTGTATTTGATTAAAAAGAATTGCTTGTTATGGCTTTGAAAACAGATAAAGAACTGAAACTTTATTATTCTATCAGCGAAGTGGCAAAAATGTTTGATGTGAATGAATCATTGCTGCGTTATTGGGAAAAAGAGTTTCCGATGATTTCTCCTAAGAAAACAGGGGGGAATGTGCGTCAGTACCGAAAAGAAGACATAGAGAACATTCGTCTGGTATATCATCTGGTGAAAGAAAAAGGGATGACGCTGGCCGGTGCCAAGCAACGGTTACGGCAGAACAGGGAAGGAACCATGCAAACGGCTAATGTGGTGGAACGCTTGAAGCGTATTCGGGAGGAACTGGTGAGTATGCGGAATGAGCTGGATTATTTGACGTGAGTTTTTAATATTATAGTAAGAAGAATGGCATGTGAGATTTGCATACGATCTCACATGCCATTCTTTATTTTTGAAAAGATTTCAAAGACTCTTTACAAATTCCATTCAGTCCGCAACTCTCACATTTAGGGGAGCGTGCCGTACAAACGTAACGTCCGTGGAGAATCAGCCAGTGGTGTGCGGTCGGGATAAGCGATTCAGGGATGTATTTTACCAGTTGCTTTTCAGTTGCCAGCGGAGTGGTACACGTGCGGGGAACCAGTCCGATGCGATGGCTCACGCGGAATACGTGGGTATCGACTGCCATGGCAGCCTTATTGAATACCACGCTCTGGATAACATTTGCCGTTTTACGTCCTACACCGGGCAGTTTGATTAGTTCCTCCAGTGTGTCGGGTACGGTACTTTGGAAATCGCGTACCAGCATCTGTGCCATTCCTACCAGATGCTTGGCCTTGTTGTTGGGATAGCTCACGCTGCGGATGTATTCGAACACAACTTCCGGAGTGGTGGCAGCCAAAGCTTCGGGAGTAGGAAAATCCTTAAACAGGGGAGGAGTGATCATGTTGACCCGCTTGTCGGTACATTGTGCGCTGAGGATGACAGCAATCAGCAGTTCAAACGGGTTGCTATAGTGCAGTTCCGTTTCGGCTACGGGCATGGCCGTCTGAAAATATTCAATGACTTTCTTATAAAGTTCTTTTTTTCGCATACTGTGTAGAATAATTTAGGTGAAAAGTTTGTGATTAATACCATTTTTTCCGCTTAAAGAACAGGTATACTCCGATACCGGTAACCAGCATTACTCCCCAGGCCATCAGGTAACCATATTTCCATCCCAGTTCGGGCATCCATTCGAAATTCATTCCCCAGATACCTGCTAAGAATGTCAGCGGAATGAAGATGGTCGATACGATGGTGAGCTGCTTCATGATGTTGTTCATCCGCTGGTCATTGTTCGACAGGTAAAGGTCTACTAGGGCCGAAATCATGTCGCGGCAGCCGTCGAGAGTCTGTAGTACGAATTGCAGATGGTCGTTTACGTCGTTAAAGAACGGACGGTTGGCTTTGTGAAGCAGTACATTGTCGGCATGAAACAACTTGCTCATCTGCTCTTTAAGAGGAAGGATGCATTTCTTGATGAGGCGAGCGTCCTTTCGATAGGGTTGTATATCCTCTAATGCCAGTCCACTTCTGGTTTCCGGTGACAGCAATGATTCCTCCATGTCTTCCAGTTGGTCTTCCATTCGGGATATGATAGACATAAAGCTGGCCATGACACTGTTTAGCATGACGCTCAGCAGAAAATCGGACTGGCGATTCCGGATTTTCAGGGTATTGTTTTTCAGTGCCGTGTGAATCTCATTGAAGAAATCGCTGTCGTGTTCCATGAAGGTAAGTACGAAATTACTTCCCTGCACAATGCAAAGCTGTTGGGGAGTGTACGTGTTTTCTTCGTCTACCGACAACTGTTTCAGGATGACCACATTGTAGGTGTCATGCTCTTCAATTTTTGTCAGATGCTCCGCATTGAGAATATCTTGTGTGGTAAGAAAATCGATGTGGAAAAAATCGCAGACTTCCTGCACGATTTCTGTATTCTGCAATCCGTGAATCTGTACCCAGTTGATGGCATCCGGCCGGATGAAAGGAGAAAACTCTTTGATGGAAGCTCCCTGATGGTATTCCAGAATTTCTGTGTTGTATGTACAGAAATGCAGGTGAGTCGGCGTATGGCTGGCTCCCGTATAATTCAGCTTTTCGCTTAGCAGGTTGTTTCTTGTCATGGCACTTTCGGTTTAATCAATACGTTTCAATACCACCTCTTTTTTGTCGATGTATTTATCGAAGCGGAAAGACGGCATGCCTAATGCAATACCGGCATGAACGGTTCCTTCAATACCTAATAGCTTTTGCAACTTTCTTTTCCGGTCCATTCCTGCTGCACTGCATACGAATCCGGTGTAGAACTGTGAGACCCCTGCTGCTTCTGCCATGAGTGAAGCATTCTGGTAGGCAAGGTTGCAGTCCTGACATCCGAAACGTTCTTTTTTGTCGGTATAGAAAAAGATGGCAGCTGTGGCCCCTCTTAAAATACCGTCGTTACCTCGTTCAAATTCCTCATGCAGTCTTTTGAACACCGGCACGTAGCGATAGCCCGAAGGCATAAGCGGCTTCAGTATCAATTTCAACAACGGATTTTCCACCAGATTTACTATCGACATAAAAGTGCCGATGGTGATACGGCTGACCTCCTTCAAGGTTTCCGGACGGGTGACCAATACCATTTTGACTTCTTGTGCATTGGTTGCCGTCGGGGCCCGATGGGCAGCCTCTATGATGCGCTGTAACAACTCTTCCGAGACTTTTTCTTTGGAGAACGCACGGTTCGAGCGGCGGGAACGGATGAGCAGTTCCATTTGGTCGGCAGTGGGAAGTTGGCTGCGGTCGATGGTATGAACCTTCTCGGGTGGAAAATCAGCATGCTCAATGGAGTTGGTCGGGCAAACGGCCACGCAGTGTCCGCAACTGATGCAGTCGTCGGCATTCACTTCAATACCTTTATCTTCCTGAAGGGTAAACAGAGCGGAGGGGCATATTCTGACGCATTTCTTACAGCGTATGCATGTATTCTGATTGATATGTATTTGAGCCATAGTGTGGAATAAATTTAGATACATTATTCACAAAGGTACGATTTTTATTTGTTTTTTCTGTAAGCGTAAGGAGAAAACGGTATTCGGAGATTGACCTTGTGACGTTTTTGGGGTGCTGCTTCCTTTTCTATGTTTCCTTTTGGTAAAACTTACGTTTCCGCATCGGGAAACGTAGGTTTCACGTAAGGAAAACATAGGGTTCTGCATCGGGAAACATAGAAAATGAAGAAGGGTTAAGTGAATAAATAAAGAAAGAGTTAGTAATTATTTTTATTGTTTTCATCTGTTGTACTTTATGAATTGTGTATCAAAGTGAATACAGTTATTAGGAATTTAGTTTTTTGTTAAACTGTTATTGCATTTTATCATGTGAAGTTATGTTTGGCAGGGTTATGTATGGTTTCTATTTTTAGTTAAAAAAAATATCTTTGTTGGTTTTAACTGTAAATATTTTTTATTTGCAAATATTTAACCTATATAAGTCTAAAATAAGCTAATCTACTCTGTGGTTTATTAAGACTTTTAAAATTAGGAGAAGAAAACCTTAAATTGGCATTTTAAACCCAAAATTTAAAATATACTATGATTAAAAACATTAAGGCAGCTTATATGCTGTGTTCTTTAGGCCTATTATCGGCTGAAACTGCTTTTTCTTCATCTGTATCGGGTGAATATGTGGCAGGAGTCAATGTCATTCAGCAGGGTAACATCTGTAAAGGTGTTGTAAAGGATGAAACCGGTGAGTCTATTATCGGTGCATCAGTTGTGGTGAAAGGTACTACCAATGGTACAATTACCGATATTGATGGTAACTTTACATTGAGTAATTTGAAGAGAGGTGATGTAATTGAAGTTTCATACATCGGTTATAAATCTCAAGAGATTGTATGGGATGGACAGCCTATAAATCTAGTGTTGAAAACAGATACTCAGGCTCTCGAAGAGGTGGTAGTTGTGGGATTTGGTTCTCAAAAGAAAGAAAATTTAACGGGAGCTGTTTCACAAGTAAAGATGGATGATGTGCTGGGTAGTCGTCCTGTAGTAAATGCTATGAGTGCATTGCAAGGTACAATGCCTGGTTTGCAGATTACGCCTAATGGAGATGCGGCAGGACCAGGTCAGGCTAAGACATTTAATATTCGTGGAACAACCTCAATCAATGGTGGTTCTCCGTTGGTACTTATCGATAATGTTCCGGGCGATATTGATATGCTTAATCCCGAAGATATTGAAAGTATTTCAGTATTGAAAGATGCGGCATCTTCTGCAATTTATGGTGCACGAGCTGCATTTGGCGTGATTCTTGTCACTACAAAAAAAGGAAAAACAGGACAGAAAGCACAATTAAATTATAATAACAATTTTGGTTTTCAGAAATCTATTAATAGACCAGAAACTGCAACTTCTCTTCAATGGATGCAAGCATATTTGGATGCTGAGTTTAATGCTGGTAAATATTATACAGGTCAGGATATGCGGCGATGGATGGGATATTTGCAAGAATATCAAAAAAATCCAGGAAATTTTAAAACGACTGGAGATGGAGTTTATGTGAGCCCTGAAGACGGGTTGAATTATTATCTGAATGATAAAAAAATTTATGATAACATTTTAGACGATTTTGGATTCTTGCAGTCACATAATGCTTCTTTAAGTGGTGGAACTGACAAGATTAATTATCGAATGTCAATTGGATATTCTAGTGAAAAGGGTATTTTGGCTACAGATAAAGATAAATATCGTCGTATGACAGGAAGTGCTTATGTTTCTGCAGAGGTAACTTCTTGGTTGACACAGTCTGTTGATATTCGCTATGCTCAAAGTGATAGGAATATGCCTGTTACTTCTGATAAGACTGGATTATATGATATGAGACTTCCGGGAGTATATCCTGAAGGATCGTTGACTTTGGCTGATGGGACGGAACTTTTGACCAATACGCCTTATAACATCTTGCAACTGGCTACAGATGATAATACTATTACGGATAATGCTCGTATTTTATCGAAGACGGTGATAAAACCTTTAAAAGGATGGGATATTGTGTTTGAATACACATTTGATAAAACAACTACAGACCGCCGCAAGAATAAGGCTGTGCGGGATTATACATCTGTGGAGTTGGCAAGAATACAGACAGCCAATACTTCTACCTTAGAATCTACGAAAGGTTCAACTGATTATAATGCAATCAACTTGTATTCTACTTATAGTCATTCGTTTAATGATGCTCACAATTTGTCTGTTATGGCAGGTTTTAATCAGGAATCGAGCGATTATAAAAGCTTATATGCGTATTCATACGATATGATTAATGATTCATATCCTTCTCATAACACCTCTGTTGGTGAAAATAAGGTGATAACTGAAGATCATCAAGTGTATACTGTACGTGGAGCCTTCTACCGTATTAATTATGATTATAAAGGGAAATACCTGATTGAAACGAATGGGCGTTATGACGGTTCATCCAAGTTCCCGAAGAAAAATCGTTTTGGATTTTTCCCATCTGTATCTGTAGGATGGAATATTGCCCGTGAATCATTCATGGAAAAAGTGATTGGAAATTACTTGAGTGAACTTAAGTTAAGAGGATCTTGGGGGCAGATTGGTAATCAAGCTATTAATCCTTATCAATATACTCCTATCATGGATTCTTATGCAAAGAATGATATTCCATGGCTCGTGAATGGTCAAAAACCGGCTTCAGTGAAGTCTCCGGGACTTGTTAGTGAGATATTTACATGGGAAACCGTTGAAACTTTGGACTTTGGTCTTGATGTGGCAGCTTTTAATGGACGTTTGCATGGTACATTCGATTGGTATCGTAGAGATACAAAAGATATGCTTGCACCCGGATTGGAACTTCCTGCATTAATTGGTGCATCAGCTCCTTTGCAGAATGTAGCAGACCTTCGAACAAAAGGATGGGAGCTTGCATTAAGTTGGAGAGATCAGATTGGTGATTGGGGGTATAATGTTAGTTTCAATTTGTATGATTCAAAGACTGTAGTTACAAAATACAATAATGAATCAAAGATCATCAAGAAGAGTGATGGTACGAACAATTATTATGAGGGATATGAAATAGGTTCTATCTGGGGATATGAAACAGATGGTTTCTATACAGTTGATGATTTTAAGGATACTAATGCTTGGATCTTAAAAGATAATGTTCCTACGGTTCAAGGTGTTTCTCCTCGTCCAGGTGACATCAAATACAAAAATTTACGCGACGACGAGAATAGTACTAACCAGATTGATGAAGGTGATGGAACATTAGCCAATCCAGGTGATAGAAAGATAATAGGAAATGATGCTCTGAGAATGCAGTATGGTGTTGGATTAGGTGTAAATTATAAAGGATTTGATTTGAGCATCCTCTTACAAGGAGTCGGAAAAAGAGATGTATGGATTAGTGATGCCCGTAGATGGCCGTTTGATTCTGGACAGTTTGGACAGATTTTTAGTGATCAGCTTGATTATTGGCAGCCGAAAGATGCAGCAAATGGAGACTGGGAGCCTGTCAATCCGAATGCTGAATATTTTAGATTGTATGGACAGATGGAAAATGCAGGTTATAACAAACGTACACAGACGAAATATTTGTTGAATGGTGCATATCTGAGAATTAAGAATGTAACATTAAGTTATACATTCCCGAAACAGCTGATTACTCCAATTCATCTTTCATCTTTGAAAGCATTTGTGAGCTGTGAAAACTTGCATACATTCCATCATTTACCTGACGGATATGATCCGGAACGTTTGTCTTGGGGATATCCTTTCTTCCGTACAATTTCATTTGGTATTAATGTTACTTTATAAACAAACGAATATGAAAAAATTTATATATAGCATAGCTACAGTTGCAGTGGCTCTTTCTATGAGTTCATGTAACGATTCATTTATGGACCAGTATCCTGATACTGAACTTACAGAAAGTACTGTGTTTAGTAATTACAATACGTTTAAAACATACGCATGGGGGCTGTATGGTGTATTTACAAATGATAACATCCTGAGAAGACCGGGGGTTGGAGGATATAGCAGTGCATTAAGTTACAAGAGCGATATTTATGCAGGTTATTTAATGGAACGCCAGGGAAGCGGTAACCCTTATGCATTTCAGAATATAGCAAGTGTTGCATCTGGAAATGGATGGGACTTCTCTTATGTGAGAAATGTAAATGTTATGCTGGATAATATTGATGGTTCCTCTATGACGGATGAAGAAAAAGAACATTGGCGTTCAGTAGGGTATTTTTTCCGTGCTTATTATTATGCTGAATTGATAGCCAGATTTGGTGATGTCCCATGGATTGATAAAACCTTAAGTGATAATGATACTGAAACAGCTTATGGTCCAAGAACTCCTAGAAAACAGGTCGCAGATAATGTATTGAAAGACTTGAAATATGCTGAAGAGCACATTAAAGAAAATGGTGATGGAGAAAATACTATCAACGTGCATGTCGTAAGAGCACTGTTGTCAAGATTCTGTTTGTTCGAAGGTTCATGGAGAAAATACCATGAATTGGGTGATTATGAATCTTATTTTAAAGATTGCGTGACTTATTCAGAGAAACTGATGGCTTCCTTCCCTGATTTGCATTCAGATTGGGGAGAAATGCTTACTTCAGACTTGAAAGGTATGAATGGTATTATATTGTATAAAGAATATGTGACAAAAGAGATGACGAATTACGTTCTTTCTCATGTTGAACGTACTTCTACTCACAATGTGGAAATGCCGCAGCATATTATTGATATGTATCTTTGTACAGATGGAAAAACTATCAACCGAAGCAGTGATTATGAATGGGGAAAGACGGATAAAACAATGTATTCTACCTTTAGGAAGCGTGACCGTCGTCTTTTAGAAACAGTTGCTCCTCCTTATAAAGTAATACCTGGTCCAGGCGATACATCTTGGGAACCTGCAGATGAGGCAAGTAAAGAGTATATTGATATGATGGGTAGCACTACTGTTACGGGATATGGTGGTGGTCCTGGAGAGGCTGGTAAGCACAAGGTTTTGCCATTGATGAATTGGAGTGCTTCTATTCTGAAAGAAGTACCTCATTTCTTTACAAATAATGGTGGACAAGGATTTTTAGTGGCAAGAAGTGGAAATTATGTGTACCGTTATTATAACGTATGGGACAATTCTAGAGAAAATGAAGGAACATCGGATGTACCTCTTTTCAAAATTGATGAAGTGATGCTGAACTATGCAGAAGCAAAGTATGAGTTAAATCAATTTGATCAAGATGTAGCGGAAGCAACTATTAACCGTCTGAGAACACAGTTCGGTAAAATTGCAAAAATGGATGTGAGCCAGGTTGATGCTAATTTTGATCCGAATAGAGATCCAAGAGTAGATCCTGTGTTGTGGGAAATCAGACGTGAACGTATGATAGAACTGATGGGAGAAGGATTTGGATTCTACGATGTCAGAAGATGGAAAGTTGCAGACTGGTATGTGAACAAACTTCAATATGGTCAGTGGGCAACAAAAAACCAGATTGGCGAACAAGGTACATTTGTTGACTTAAATACGGGATTTGCAGATAATACTAAAACAGAAGGTTATATTTATATGTATAACGATCCTGTAAAAGCAGGAAAGGGATGGCTTGATAAGTATTATCTTTATCAGATACCTACAAATGAAATTGCTTTGAATCCAAATTTGGCGCCAAACAATCCGGGATGGTAATAAACTTAACAGAGTATAGAATTTAACAGGAGCCCGTCAGAATATGGCGGGCTTTTCACAATTTATAATATATCTTTTATGAACATCATGAAATATCTGGCAGTAGCTTTAGGCTTACTGGCGTTAGGGGCATGTGGAGAGCGCTCTCAACCTCGTTTTGTAAAACATCTGGTGTTTCCAAAAGAGGCTACGTTGGAACAGAAAGTCAGCATGGCTGCCCATCTTGTACCTTCTCCTCAACAGCTTGAATGGCAACAGATGGAACTTACGGCATTTTTGCATTTTGGAATTAATACTTTTACGGGTAGAGAGTGGGGGGATGGAACGGAAGAACCTCAATTATTTAATCCGACAGAGTTGGATGCAGAGCAATGGGTACGCGTCTTAAAGGAATCAGGTTTTAAGATGGTGCTTATTACGGCCAAACACCACGATGGATTCTGCCTATGGCCCACAAAGACAACATCACATTCAGTTGCATCTTCGCCATGGAAAGATGGTAAAGGAGATGTGGTAAAGGAACTGAGGGATGCATGTACAAAATATGACATGAAATTTGGCGTGTATCTTTCTCCATGGGATAGAAATGCCAAATGTTATGGAAATTCACCTGAATATAATCGTTTTTTTATAACACAATTGACTGAATTGTTGACAAACTATGGTGAAGTACATGAAGTGTGGTTCGATGGGGCTAATGGTGAGGGACCCAACGGTAAAAAACAGGAATATGATTGGGACGCATTTTATGAAACAATACAGCGATTGCAGCCAAAGGCTGTTATGGCAATTATGGGGGATGATGTAAGATGGGTCGGCAATGAAAAGGGAATAGGAAGGGAAACGGAGTGGAGTGCAACGGTATTGACACCAGGTATTTATGCACGTTCTGCAGAGAATAACAAAGCATTGGGAGTATTTCCAAAAGCAAAAGATTTAGGAAGTAGGGAAATGCTGGTCGATGCTAAGGAACTTTTCTGGTATCCGTCGGAAGTGGATGTATCAATTCGGCCCGGATGGTTTTGGCATGAAGAAGAAAATGAGAAGGTGAAAAGTTTAAAACATCTTACGGATATTTATTTTCAGTCGGTTGGATATAATTCGGTTTTGTTGTTAAATGTACCACCTGATACGCGTGGGCTTATTCATGAGAAGGATGTGGAACGTTTGAAAGAATTTGCAGTTTATCGGGAACGAGTTTTTGGTGATAATAAGGTGATAGACGGACAAATTATGTGGAAGGCAGAAGGTGGAAACAGCCGTACGTATGCTCTTGCAGCACAATCCAGACTGAATGTAGTGATGTTACAGGAAAATATTGCGAATGGGCAGCGAATAGAAAAGTTTAAGGTAGAATTACGGGAGAAATCAGGCTGGAAAGAAGTAGGCGAGGGAACTACCGTGGGATATAAAAGAATGTTGCGTTTTCCGGAGGTTATAGCTGATTCTGTTAGAATACGTTTGGTAAATACACGGTTGGAGGCGGAAATTATGAATGTGGCTGCATATTATGCACCTGTACTTGAAGACGAAGTCTCGACAGTTTCCTGGAATAACTGGCCTCGTACCTCGTGGACAAAATTGAGCGATGTACCTTTAGTCGTGGATTTAGGGAAGGTACTCCAAGTCTGTTCATTTACGTATGTACCGAAGGATGCTTTGGCTAAACCGGACATGGCTTATAAATACAAATTCTTTAATAGCGTTGACGGTAAAAATTGGATGCTGGTTCCTACGAATGGTGAATTCAGTAATATTATGCATAATCCATTGCCACAGACAGTTCAATTCCCTAAATCTGTAAAGGCTCGGTTTATAAAAATAGACGCTGTGTCACCTGAAGATAAGCCGGCAAAAATAGAAATGGAAGAAATAGGTATTATAGTAAAATAAATATATGAAAATAGTAAATCACTTAATATGTTGTTCGGGGCTGTTGGCTGCGGGTATTTCTCCGTTGCAGGCTGCTGGAAAGAATGAAAAGCCCAATATAATTTTCATTTTATGCGATGACATGGGATATGGCGATTTGGGGTGTTATGGTCAGAAATATATAAATACTCCCAATTTGGATCGTATGGCTCAGGAAGGTATGCGGTTTACACAAGCCTATGCTGGCAGTCCTGTTAGCGCCCCTTCACGTGCCACCATTATGACTGGACAGCACTCTGGACATTCTCATGTGCGTGGGAACAAAGAATATTGGAAGGACGTACCTTTGATGGAGTATGGTGTGAATAAAGAATATACTGTGGTGGGGCAGGAGCCATACGATCCGGACCATATTATTCTTCCTGAAATTATGCAGAAGAATGGGTATACTACCGGCATGTTTGGCAAATGGGCTGGAGGATATGAAGGGTCATGTTCTACGCCGGATAAGCGTGGCATAGATGAATATTATGGATTCATTTGCCAGTTTCAGGCGCATTTGTATTATCCAAACTTTTTGAACCGATTTAGTAAGTCGAAAGGTGATACGGCTACCATACGTGTGGTGATGGACGAGAATATTAAATATCCGATGTTTGGGGATGATTATAAGAAACGTTCACAATATTCAGCCGACATGATTCATCAGGAAGCTTTGAAATGGATTGACGCTCAGGATGGAAGTCGGCCTTTCTATGGCTTCTTTACCTATACGTTGCCTCATGCCGAACTGGCGCAGCCCAATGATTCAATTCTGAAGTATTATAAGAAAAAGTTCTTTCAAGATAAGACTTGGGGAGGAGACGAATGGTCAAGGTATAATGCGGTAGTGCATACACATGCTGAATTTGCTGGTATGATTACGCGTCTTGATAAATATGTTGGCGAGGTACTGGCTAAATTAAAAGAGAAGGGGCTGGATGAAAATACTATCGTTATTTTTAGTAGTGACAACGGACCTCACGAGGAGGGAGGAGCTGATCCAGACTTCTTTGGACGTGATGGAAAATTGCGTGGCTTGAAACGTGAATGTTATGAAGGTGGTATCAGAATTCCTTTTATAGTGCGTTGGCCTGGTAAGATACAAGCAGGTTGCGTGAATGATCATCAGCTTGCCTTTTATGATATTATGCCGACTTTCTGCGAATTGGCTGGTGATAAAAATTTCCCTAAAAAGTATATTAACAAGAAACTTGAAGGTGATTGTTTTGATGGAATTTCATTTGCTCCTACTTTGTTGGGAAATAATGAGAAACAGCTGAAACATGATTACCTTTATTGGGAGTTTCATGAAACAGACCAGATTGCTGTGCGTATGGGCGACTGGAAATTAGTTGTAAAAAAGGGAGTTCCTCATCATTATAATTTGGCGGAAGATATTCATGAAGACCATGATATGGCTGCTTTACATCAGGATATTGTGCAACAGATGATGGATATAATTAGGAAAGAACATCGTGAAAATGCGATGTTCCCTATTACATTACCGTATAAGGAATGAATCTATAATAGTAAGGGCTGCGTGGTAATATGAAGCAGCCCTTACTATTATTGTTTGTCAGAAATAGCAGATGAGCTCTGATTGATTTCAAAATTTCTTTGTATCTTTGCAGCCGATTAAAAAAGAACATTTACATGCGATGCCGTGAATAGCGGTCGTGTATTCTAGAACACCACGTAAAAAACAGGAGCGATGAAGAAAGAAAATCTCGTATCAGTGCCTTTTATGGTTTTGGGCATTGTGTTTTGTGTCTGCCTGGTGGCAGCCAATCTGTTAGAAACCAAAGTCGTACAGCTGGGTCCGATTTCTGTAACTGCCGGACTCATTGTTTTCCCGATTTCTTACATTATTAATGACTGTATTGCCGAAGTATGGGGCTTCCGTAAGGCGCGTCTGATTATCTGGATGGGTTTCCTCATGAATTTCATGGTAGTGGCCATGGGACAGTTGGCAGTGGCTCTTCCCGCTGCTCCGTTCTGGGAGGGAGAAGAAAGCTTCAATTTCGTATTCGGCATGGCACCTCGAATTGCGGTAGCCAGTCTGACAGCCTTTCTGGTTGGTTCGTTTATCAATGCGTATGTGATGAGTCGCATGAAAGTGGCTTCACACGGAAAGAATTTCTCTGCCCGCGCCGTATTGTCGACCATAGCCGGAGAGGGAGCCGACTCGCTGATTTTCTTCCCGCTGGCTTTTGGCGGACTGATGCCGGTGAGTGAGCTGGCCAAGATGATGCTGGTGCAGGTGGTACTCAAGACTTTGTATGAAGTGATTGTACTGCCGGTAACTGTTCGTGTAGTGAAGTACATCAAGCGGGTGGATGATACAGATGTATATGACGAGCATATCTCGTATAATGTATTAAGAATCAAGGAAATCTAAGAAATATGGTAAATAATAAGGAGGCCCTCGTCGTATTTAGTGGCGGGCAGGATTCTACGACCTGTCTTTTCTGGGCAAAAAAGCATTTTGAGAAAGTATATGCACTGAGCTTTCTGTACGGACAGAAGCATGAAAAGGAAGTGGAACTGGCGCGTGAAATTGCACGGAAAGCCGGGGTGGAGTTTGAAGTCATGGATGTGTCGTTTATCGGCCACCTGGGGAAAAACTCTCTGACAGATACGTCTATTCACATGGATGAGGAAAAGCCGAAAGATTCATTTCCGAATACCTTCGTTCCGGGAAGAAACTTGTTTTTCCTGAGCATTGCAGCGGTTTATGCGCGTGAGAAAGGTATCCATCACATGGTGACGGGGGTATCGCAGACGGATTTCAGCGGGTATCCCGATTGTCGGGACTCATTTATCAAGTCGCTGAACGTGACACTGAATCTGGCCATGGAAGAACAGTTTGTGATTCATACACCGCTGATGTGGATTGACAAGGCGCAGACTTGGGCGCTGGCCGATGAACTGGGAGTGCTTGACTTGGTTCGAAACGAGACACTGACTTGTTACAATGGAATCCCGGGTGACGGGTGCGGACATTGTCCGGCTTGTAAATTGCGCCGTGAGGGATTGGAAAAATATTTGGCTTCAAAACAAAATAAGTAAGAATGGAAAGAAAAGACGAACTCACTTTGTTGGGGAATAAGAAAACAGTATATAAGCAGGATTATGCGCCTGAGGTGCTGGAATCGTTTGTAAACAAACATCCGGAGAATGATTACTGGGTACGTTTTAACTGTCCGGAGTTTACCAGTCTTTGCCCGATTACGGGGCAGCCGGATTTTGCGGAAATTCGTATCAGCTACCTGCCGGATGTGAAGATGGTGGAAAGCAAGAGCTTGAAGCTGTATTTGTTCAGTTTCCGTAATCACGGCGATTTTCATGAAGACTGTGTGAACATCATTATGAAAGACTTGATTAAACTGATGGATCCGAAATACATTGAGGTGACGGGTATCTTTACTCCACGTGGCGGCATTTCCATTTATCCGTATTGCAATTACGGTCGTCCGGGAACAAAGTACGAGGAACTGGCTGAGTATCGGATGAAGAATCATGATTTGTAAGCCGGAGTTTGCTGAAATATAAAAGAATGCGGGCGGAGAAACAGCATGTGAATGTTTCTCCGCCCGTATTTTTATGGATACTTCGGCATCAGGAAAGTTCCAGGCCGAGGGCTTCCTTGAGTTTCAGCAGACTGGGGTTTTTCTTGCTCATCATCTGAAAACGCTCTACGTGGCTATAGGCACGTACATTTTCGTTGGCTTCGCTTACCCGTGTAGTCATTCTGATTTTGCGGTTATGCAGTTTCTCTTGCAGATGGGCTTCTATCTTCGGGGCCAGTTGCTGCATGTATTTCTGAACCATGTCATTGTCCACCGCTACTTCAAATGTCTGCTGGTCGGCTAGCAGGTGAGGGTGCATGTTCATCATGCGTCCGGCATTGGCAGCCTCCTCTTTAGGTAGCAGACTGGCAAACTCACGCCAGTAATAGCCTAAGTCTTTTTCATTGAACATGTAATCTTCCCATGTCTCTGCCACAGGCTGTTGCACAGGCGCATTGGATGCTGTTCGTGCAGCTGGTTCTGCGGAGGCCGTCTGTGTCTTGCGGATAGACATGCCTAAACTGCCGGCTTTGATGACAGGTGCCTTTCTTTCCGTACTGACTTTGGGCAGTGGACTGCTTTTGGTGTAGGGTACTTCCGATTGCTGCAAGGTGCTTGTATAAGGTTGTGCACTTGCTGCCGCCGGTTGAGGCTGAGGAGTCGGCTGAGAGATCGGAGCTGTAGCTGCCGGAGTCGCTTGTGCGGGTGGGGCTACAGGCTGACTGGCTTGTGCCGTATGGAAGACGGGAGATAACTGTTTCTTAGGGCCATGCCCACTTCCGGCATCTTCCGGTTCGACTGTGAGTTGTGCTACCTGAATAAGGGTGAGCTCTACCAGCAGGCGTTTGTTCTTGCTTTGCCGGTAGTTCAGGTCGCAGTCGTTGCACAGCTTCATGGCTTTGTACAGGAATTGTGGCGTACATTTCTGCGCTTGAGCCTGGTATCTATCCCGGATAGAAGCACCGGCTTCCAGCAGTTGCAGGGTAGACGGGTCGCGGCTTACCAGCAGGTTTCGGAAATGTGAAGTCAGTCCCGTGATAAAATGGTTGCCGTCAAATCCTTTTCGAAGAATATCATTGAACGTGAGCAGGCATTCGGCTACTTTATTTTCCAGGAAGAAATCGGTCAGCTTGAAATAATATTCGTAGTCCAGTACGTTCAGGTTCTCAATCACACTTTGGTAGGTGATGTGCCCGTTGGTGAAGCTCACTACCTGGTCGAAGATGGAGAGGGCGTCACGCATACCCCCGTCGGCTTTCTGTGCAATAACGTTCAGGGCTTCCGGTTCGGCTTCGATGTGCTCCTTGCGGGCTACGTTCTCCAGGTGTTCCACCGTATCGTTGACCGTGATGCGGCTAAAGTCGTAAATCTGGCATCGGCTCAGGATGGTGGGAAGAATTTTATGCTTCTCAGTGGTGGCCAGAATGAAAATGGCATGCTGAGGCGGTTCTTCCAGTGTCTTCAGAAAGGCATTGAATGCGGCGGTAGACAGCATGTGTACCTCATCGATGATATACACCTTGTACTTGCCGATTTGAGGCGGGATGCGTACTTGCTCAATCAAGGAACGGATGTCTTCGACTGAGTTGTTGGAGGCCGCATCCAACTCATGGATATTATAGGAACGCTGTTCGTTGAAAGCCTTGCATGACTCACATTCGTTGCATGCCTCTCCTTCACTGGTCGGGTGAAGACAGTTGATGGTCTTGGCAAAGATACGGGCGCAGGTGGTCTTTCCTACTCCTCGCGGACCGCAGAACAGGTAGGCATGCGCCAGTTTATGATTGGCAATGGCATTTTTCAGGGTCGTGGTCAATGCACGTTGTCCCACTACGGTATCGAAAGTAGAGGGGCGGTATTTGCGTGCCGATACGATATAATTTTCCATGTGTCGATTCTTTTGTTTGATTCCTTGATATTTCTGCAAATGTACATAAAATCTCTTTCTTGTCATGGGCTTGCTAGGAAATAATTTCTATCTTTGCAAGGGTAATAAAGTGTGTATTTTATGGGTAAACTGGCTAATATATGGGCTTTTATCGGAAGGCATAAGTATTGGGTAACCATCGGTGCTTTTCTGTTGATTATCGGAGTGTTGGATGAAAATAGTCTGATACGCCGCATTGCACATAAACGTGAAATTCATCAGTTGAATACGGAAATAGAGCGTTACCGGAAGCAGTATGAAGAGGATAGCAAATTGCTGAAGGAGATTACCTCCAATAAGGAAGCATTAGAGAAGGTGGCTCGTGAAAAATACCTGATGAAGAAAGAAAATGAGGATATTTTTATTTTTGAAGAAGACAAGTGATGGAATCAAAGATGAAGGATAAACTGGCTGTAGTGGGAGCCATTGTGTTGTTTATTGGCTTGATATTGCAGTTCGTAAAACTGGCATGGGCTCCGTATGTGTATCTCGTAGGGGCTTGTTTGTTTGCCTACGTACAGTTGGTTTCTGATTATAAAGGAAAGAATATCATTATCCGTCGTTTGCACCGTCAGCAGCTTTTGGGAGCTATGTTGCTGGTGTTGACAGGGGTAATCATGTTGCTGTGGAAACGGAATGAATGGATTGTGTGCCTTACGGTGGCCGCGGTATTGGAACTTTACACGGCATTCCGTATTCCGCAGGAAGAAGCAAAAGAGAATTAATGTAACAGTTTAAATCAAGGAATCATGAAAGAAAGGTATTGGAAATATTCACTGATTGTGTTTATCCTTGGATTGGGGTATTTGCTGTTCCGCCAGGCACAGCCGTTTCTGAACGGTATTTTGGGAGGATTTACGCTTTATTTGCTGTTGCGGAATGTCACTTTCTGGCTTCAGACCAAGATGAAGCCGGCATTGGCTGTATGGCTGGTGACAATTGGAGTGACACTCTTCATTCTGATACCACTTTCTTTGTTTGGCTGGGCACTGGTTAGTCAGGTTTCAAAGATGCACTTTGATACGGAGGCTATCATTCGTCCGGCATGGCATGTGATTGATTTTATCAAAGACCGTACCGGCTTTGATATTTTGTCGGAGAAAAGTCTGTCGTTCTTTGTATCACAAGCTTCTTCCATCGGGCAGTCGGTGATGAGTGGAGTGAGCGATCTGCTGGTTAACTTGTGCGTAGCTATTATGCTGTTGTTCTTTATGCTTTATGAAGGAAAATCTATGGAACACTATGTCTCCACACTGTTGCCTTTTAAGGCAGAGAATAAGATTGAAGTACTGAAGAAAGTGCAGCTGATGGTGCGTTCCAATGCCATTGGTATTCCTTTGCTGGCCATTATCCAAGGATTTATATCATTAGGAGGCTATTTGATTTGCGATGCCCCCAATCCATTTCTAAGTGCCATGTTGACAGCTTTTGCTTCGGTAATTCCTTTGGTGGGTACTGCTTTGGTATGGGTGCCAATTACCATCTACTTCCTGATTGTAGGGAGCTGGGTGAACGCTCTGATGATGCTGGGATATGGGGCTATCATCGTTTCACAGTGCGATAACCTGATTCGTTTCCTGCTTCAGAAAAAAATGGCGGATGTGCATCCGTTGATTACGATTTTCGGTGTAGTGGCTGGTCTTCCTTTATTTGGTTTTATGGGAGTGGTATTTGGTCCGTTGCTCGTATCGCTGTTCCTTCTGTTTGTGGATATGTTCCGGAAAGAATTCTTGCTGGAAGATAACCAATCGGCTACGCCTGATTGATTCGTTCTTCTAGGAATTTCATAATTTCTTCCGCTTGTGCAGGATGGAACCATGTGATTTCCGGGTCTCTCTTGAACCAAGTCATTTGCTTCCGGGAATAAATGCGTGAGTTTTGCTTGATTTTTTCTATCGCAAAAGGAAGTTTCCATTCTCCATCCAGGTAATTGAATATCTCTTTGTAGCCAACGGTATTGAGTGAATTGAGGTGCTTGTAAGCATATACGCTTTTGGCTTCTTCCAGCAATCCTTCTTTTATCATTTCATCTACCCGTTGGTTTATGCGCTGGTATAGTTCTTCACGGTCGCGTGTGAGTCCGATTTTGATGATTTGAAACGGACGTTCTTTGGTGTTGCGGGTGCGGAATGAAGTGTAGGTTTTTCCCGTCATATAACAGATTTCAAGTGCATGAATTACCCGCTTAGGGTTTTTCAGGTCTACAATACGGTAATACTCCGGATCAAGTACCCGCAGTTCTGCACAAAGTTGCTCCAGACCTTCACTTTCATAACGGCGCAACATCAGTTCGCGTGTTTCTTTATTCACCGTAGGAATATCGTCTATACCTTTACAGACGGCGTCAACGTACATCATGGAACCTCCAGTCATCACTACTACCGGATGAGTTTTGAATAACTCCTCCAACTTCTTTAGTACTTCCGCCTCGAATTGGGCTGCGCTGTAGTAATCGGTCAGTTCAAGGGTACCTACAAAATAGTGAGGTACTCTCTTCAACTGATTGGGAGTAGGTGATGCTGTACCAATTTTCAGGTCTTTATACAGCTGGCGAGAGTCTGAAGAGATGATAGAGGTATGATACTTTTCGGCAATGGAAAGACTCAATTCTGTTTTTCCTACACCGGTAGGACCAATAAGTACGATAAGGACGGGCTTTTTCATTTGTGTGCGAGTATAGTCGGTAGAAAAAAAAGAAAATGTCATTCTGAGTCAGACCCAGGATGACATTTCTTATATTGTTTTACACTGATGTAACTGCGTGTCAACTCTGTTTAATATTTATCTTCATCATAAGGATTTCCGCTTCCTTCGTTGATGTCAAAACCTTCCGGGTCAAAGTCTTCCATGTCGTAGTCTTGATCGCCATAGAAGTTTTCGTCAAGGTCGAGCGCCGCGTTTGTATTCATTTGTTCGTCAAAATCAATGGTCTGTTGAGGAGCTTCTCCGTTTTTACGAGTGCATACTGCCTTGTCCAAATCTTTTCCAGTGATGATTTCTGAAAGTTCGATGAAGAATACACGTTCAGCGAGCGGGTCAAATACATATATCATCTTCTGTTTTTCATCTTCCAGCAATTCGCTTAAAGGAGTTTCTCTCATGATATATGTATCTTCTTCCGAACTGCCGCTTCCCATGTCTTCCAGGGTTATTTCTGTTTCTTTTTCCCAGTCATCGTCACAAATGAAGAAAGAAGTCATCTGGTCATCTTTGTATCCAGTTGATTTCAGAATAGCTTCGTGCAGGTCGTAGAAAGAAGCTTCAGAGTCGATTTGGATTTCTCTCAAAAAATCATCGACTTCGTCAGATATGATTCTAAATTTGTATACCATTTTCTTTTTGTCTTTTGTTGATGGGGTAAATATACAAAATCTTTTTTATCGGATGATACCGCGCTGTGAGTTTTCCACGAATGAAATGATGTATTCAATTTCTTTGCTCATTGGAACTTCTCGCTTGATTTCTTCTATGGCATCTGTCACCATCTTTCCGCTGTTGTAGATAATACGGTAAGCATTATGGATGTTTTCGATTAATTCGTTGGAGAATCCTCTGCGTCGCAAGCCTACAATATTGATACCACAATAAGCAATCGGGTCACGTCCGGCAATGATGAAAGGCGGGATATCCTTACTAAAACGGCATCCTCCCTGAATCATCACATAGCCTCCTACACGGCAGAACTGGTGCATCAGTACGGAAGCACTTACGATGGCATTATCATCGATGATCACTTCTCCTGCCATTTTAGTCTGGTTGCCAATAATACATCCGCTTCCTACAATCGTGTCATGGGCTACGTGTACTCCTTCCATCAGCAGGTTATTATTACCTACCACGGTTTTACCTTTGGCGGCTGTGCCACGATTGATGGTTACGTTTTCACGAATGGTATTATTATCGCCGATTTCTGCTGTGGTTTCTTCTCCGTGAAACTTCAAGTCTTGTGGAATGGCTCCAATTACTGCTCCGGGGAAAATGCGGTTTCCGCTCCCAATGCGAGAACCATATAATATATTTGCATTGGGCATAATGACGTTATTGTCACCAATGACTACATTTTTATCAATGAAGACAAAAGGGCCTATTTCTACGTTTTCCCCGATTTTAGCTTCTGGGTCTATATATGCTAAAGGACTGATCATGTTACTTGTTTTTTACAATTTGTGCCATAAACTCAGCTTCGCAGACAATTTTTTCACCTACGAAAACGTATCCTTTCATAGTCGATATTCCGCGGCGAATAGGCGCCATCAATTCAACTCTGAAAATTAAAGTATCGCCTGGAACCACTTTCTGACGGAACTTTACGTTGTCTATCTTCAAGAAGTAGGTTGAGTATTTTTCTGGTTCGTCTACTGAGTTTAAAACTAGCAAGCCTCCTACTTGAGCCATTGCTTCGATTTGTAACACACCAGGCATTACAGGTTCTTGCGGGAAATGGCCTTGGAAAAATGGTTCATTAGATGTTACGTTCTTAACACCGACAATATAGTTTGCTCCTATAGCTATGACTTTATCTACCAACTGGAATGGATAACGATGAGGCAGTAATTCTCGAATACGATTTACATCCATTAACGGTTCTTCATTACAGTTGTAAATCGGAGCTTGTATCTCATGCATACGGATTTCTTTCCGCAGCTGACGTGCAAATTTATTGTTAATGGTATGTCCCGGACGTGTAGCAATAATACCTCCTTTAATTGGTTTACCAACCAATGCTAAGTCACCTATAATGTCCAATAATTTATGACGTGCAGGTTCGTTAGGCCATACCAATGGAATATGGTTGATATACCCTAAATGGCTGGCATCCATGTGAGGAACTCCCATTACGTCAGCTAGCTTATCAAAGTTCTCCTGTGTCATTTGTTTTTCGTAAATAACAATGGCATTATCCAGGTCACCTCCTTTGATGAGTCCAGCATTCAGCAACGGTTCAATTTCACGAACAAACACAAAAGTACGTGCTGAAGCAATTTCTGTAGGGAAGCACTCCATATTTTCCAACGTAGCATATTGGTTGGTCAATATTTTAGAGTCGTATGAAATCAGTGTATTGACGCTGAACTTGTCATCAGGAAGTACAATGATAGAAGAACCTGTTTCTTCATCACGGAATTCAATCTTTGACTTGATGATGTAATAGTCTTTCGGAGCAGCTTGTTCTTCGATGCCTACGCGCTTGATGCATTCTACGTATGCTTTGGCACTTCCATCCAAAATAGGAAATTCTGGTCCGTCGACTTGAATCAAGCAGTTATCTATACCTGCTGCGTATAATGCAGCTAACGCATGTTCTACGGTACTAACTTTTACCCCGTTTTTTGCTAAAACTGTTCCACGGGTTGTGTCTACCACATTTTCTGCTACAGCATCTAATATGGGCTGGTCGTCCAAATCAATTCGCTGTATCTTATACCCGTAGTGCTCTGGGGCAGGATTGAACGTAACGGTCAGTTTAACTCCCGTATGGAGTCCCTTTCCATTGAGTGAAAAGCTGCCTTTTAAGGTTTGTTGTTTCAACATGGGTTTATTTATTTAGTTGTTTTTTTAATTCTTCAATTTCCTTTTGCAGGCGTCCGAGTTCTACGTACATATCCGGTAATTTTTTATAGATAGCGGCAGAACGAGCGAACTGTTTCGGGTCAATTGCTGGGTAACCCATTAATGTAGTGTTTGATTTTGTATTTCCTGGAATACCAGACTGTGCTCCTACATTGACGTGGTCTCCCACCTTGATGTGTCCGGCAACTCCTACCTGACCTCCGAACATACACCATTCGCCAATTTTGGCAGAACCGGCAATTCCTACTTGTGATGCCATCACAGTGTGTTTCCCAATTTCCACATTGTGGGCAACCTGAATCAAATTATCCAGTTTCACTCCCTGTTTGATAAGTGTATGTCCCATTGTGGCACGGTCAATACAAGTGTTGGCACCAACTTCTACATTGTCTTCCAGCTCCACAATTCCTATTTGTGGAATCTTTTCATAGCCATCTGCTCCCGGAGCAAAACCAAATCCGTCGGCACCGATTACGGCTCCGGCGTGAAGAATACAATTGTTCCCAATTCTGCAATCCTGATAGATGGTTACATGAGGATAAATAATGGTGTTCATGCCTATTTTCACATTGCTTCCGATGGTAGCCTGCGGATGTATACATACATTGTCTCCAATTTCAGCCCCGTCTTCGATGCACGCAAATGGACCGATGTACACATTCTTTCCAATTTTGGCACTTTCTGCAATGGATGCTAACGGACTTACACCTTGTTTCTTGGGGATACTCATTTCATATAACGCCATGAGTTTGGCCAGACTCTCGTATGCATTATCCACTTTGATAAGTGTGGTCTGAAGTTCATGTTCAGGTTCGAAATCTTTATTTACCAGTACAATGGAAGATTTCGTATCGTAGATATAATGAGTGTACTTAGGATTGGATAGAAAGGATAATGCTCCCGGTACACCCTCTTCAATTTTGGCAAAGGTGTGTACTGTGGCATTTTCATCACCAACTATAATTCCCTGGATGTATTCCGCAATTTGCTTAGCTGAGAACTCCATATTAGTTATCTTTAATTCCTTGGTTTTCCTTGGTTGTTCTTCAATATTTAGTTGCCTGAAAAAGCATACTTACTACTTAATTATGCAAATTACGTATTTTTTTTTTACATATCCGTGAAAAAAAGCAATTATTTGCCTGAAACGACCATTAATTTTCATTGGTATCGTATAACAAACGCTTCGGAAGGTTGTTTTTATATGATAAAAAAGAAGTACAAAAATTCCTGTTGAGAATCTTTGTACTCCTTTGTATGTGGAAACTAATTGTTTCTTAAAGAATAGCAGCGAGCTCTTTTTCCATTTGCTGTTGTACCTTTTTAGCTTCTTCCGCAGCTACATTGGCAAAGTTTTCTGTTTTGTCAGCATAAATTATGGCGCGACTTGAATTAACGATTAATCCGCACTCTTTAGTCATACCGTATTTGCAGACTTCTTCCAGTGAACCACCCTGGGCACCGATACCAGGTACCAGCAAGAAGTGGTTTGGAGCGATTTTGCGGATATCTTCAAACATACGTCCCTGGGTAGCACCTACCACATACATCATGTTCTGGTCGTTAGCCCATTCTTGTGACTTGCGTAATACTTTCTCGAACAGGCGTTCGCCTTCTGTATCAGTAGTCAATTGAAAATCGTGTGAGCCTTTGTTGGAAGTTAGTGCCAGTAGGATAACCCATTTACCTTCGTAAGTAAGGAATGGAGTTACGCTGTCTTCTCCCATGTAAGGAGCTACGGTTACAGAATCAATATTCAGTTCTTCAAAGAACGTACGGGCATACATGGCTGAAGTGTTACCGATGTCTCCACGTTTTGCATCAGCAATGATGAACTGGTCTGGATAGTTCTTCTTGATGTATTCAACGGTTTTTTCGAATGCAATCCAACCTTTCACACCCATACTTTCATAAAAAGCCAAGTTGGGTTTATAAGCGATACAGTAGGGAACTGTCGCATCAATGATAGCTTTATTGAATGCGAAAATCGGATCTTCTTCTTTCAGAAGGTGTTCCGGGATTTTCTTTATATCAGTATCAAGTCCTACACACAAAAAAGATTTTTTCTTTTTGATGTTTTCAAATAATTCATGTTTGTTCATGACACGTTTATTTTAATGGTAATAATGTATTCTTTTGTACGCGGGGTGGGATAAAATCGTACATGCGTATTTATAATTCGCTCTCTTTTAATCGTTCTGCATTTTCAGCTACAATCAGGTGGTCGATGCAATCCTGAATGTCACCGTCCATGAAGGCGGCTAGGTTGTAGATGGTATAATTGATGCGGTGATCAGTGATACGTCCTTGTGGATAGTTGTAAGTACGTATCTTAGCTGAACGGTCACCAGTACTTACCATGGTTTTACGTTTGGAAGCAATGTCGTCAATGTACTTTTGGTGTTCCTTGTCATAAATAAATGTACGCAAACGACTGAGAGCACGTTCCTTGTTCTTCGGCTGGTCGCGAGTTTCCGTACATTCTATGAGGATTTCTTCTACGATACCGGTGTTGGGGTTTTTCCAGTTGTAACGTAAGCGTACGCCTGATTCTACCTTGTTGACATTCTGACCTCCGGCACCACCGCTTCGGAATGTATCCCATTTGATTTCACCTTCGTTGATTTCTACATCGAATGGCTCGGCTTCGGGAAGTACGGCTACCGATGCAGCCGAGGTGTGTACACGTCCCTGAGTTTCAGTTGCAGGAACTCGCTGTACGCGGTGTACACCAGATTCATATTTCAGTGTACCGTATACTTTTTCACCTGTTACCGAACAGATAATTTCTTTAAAGCCACCCGCAGCTCCTTCGTTGGCACTGGATACTTCCAGTTTCCATCCTTTTGATTCGCAGTATTTGGAATACATGCGGAACAAATCGCCTGCAAAGATAGCAGCTTCATCACCTCCCGTACCACCACGGATTTCCAGAATGGCATTTCGGTCATCTTGCGGGTCTGCCGGTACTAACAATAATTTTATTTCTTCTTCCAGTTCCGGAATACGAGCTTCACAGGAGGCCGCTTCTTCACGAGCCATTTCTTTCATCTCCGGATCGTTCTCGCTCATCATCATTTTGGCTTCTTCCAAGCCGTTGAGACATTGAAGATACTCCTTGCGGGCAGCCATCAGGTCGCCCAGCTCTTTGTATTCTTTGGTCAGTTTGACGTATCGTTTTTGGTCAGCTATCACGTTTGGGTCTGTAATTAGTGTGGACACTTCTTCAAAGCGTGATACTAAGCCTTCTAATTTTTCTAATAATGTATTGTTTTCTGCCATTCTAGTGGAATGCTTATACAGTTGGGTTATTGAAAAGGTAGTTATTTACCATAATCTACCATAGGCTATCCAAGTAAAGAAAATGAATACTATGAATCCAAGCAAGATAAGAGGTAAATCTCTTTGGGCTTTCCATTGAAAATCTTTAATACCAAAGTATTTTCCAAAAACATATGAAGAGGCGAATCCTGGTATCCCGAAACTTATCGTTTTAAGAATTGGGGAGTCAAATTTTATGCTAAGATAGGTAAGGATACAATATAAAACGAGTAGCCCGATTCCTATAAGACATCCTTTCTTTTCTTGTGGCTTCATAAATATATATAATGGGGCAGGTTGGATAATGAATTCCCTGCGCCCATCTATGTTCGGTCATTAATATTTGAATTCTCCAAATTCAGAACGGATAATCAGTTCCTTGTGGTCACTTTCTTCGATGCGTCCGATAATCTGTGCGTCGATATTGAACGACTTGCTGATTTCAATTACTTGTTCTGCATGTTCCGGTGACAAGTAAACTTCCAGACGGTGTCCCATGTTGAATACCTTGTACATTTCGTCCCATTCGGTGCCGCTTTGTTCTTTAATTGTACGGAACAAAGGAGGAACAGGGAAGAGGTTGTCTTTGATGACACGGCAATTGTCGCTTACGAAGTGCAATACTTTTGTCTGTGCACCACCTGAGCAGTGAACCATACCATGGATTTCCGGACGTAGGGCATCCAGCAATTTCTTAACCACCGGGGCATAAGTACGTGTCGGAGAAAGAACCAGTTTACCAGCATCCAGTGGAGAGCCTTCTACGGCATCCGTCAGTTTCAGTTTACCGCTATAGACCAATTCTTCTGGTACAGCTTTGTCGTAGCTTTCCGGATATTTTTCAGCCAGGTATTTGCTGAATACATCATGACGGGCACTGGTCAGACCGTTGCTTCCCATACCGCCGTTATATTCTTTTTCATAAGTAGCCTGACCATAAGAAGCCAGACCGACGATTACGTCACCCGGGCGGATATTGGCATTGTCGATGACATCGGCACGTTTCATACGGCAAGTTACCGTACTGTCTACAATAATCGTACGAACCAAGTCGCCTACATCGGCAGTTTCTCCACCTGTAGCATATACGCCGACACCCATTTCGCGAAGTTCAGCCAATAACTCATCTGTTCCGTTGATGATGGCAGAAATCACTTCTCCTGGTACAAGCAGCTTGTTACGGCCGATGGTAGAAGATACTAAGATGTTATCTACCGCTCCTACGCACAACAAGTCATCGATGTTCATAATCAATGCATCCTGTGCGATACCCTTCCATACAGATAAGTCACCGGTTTCTTTCCAGTACAAATAAGCCAGTGAAGACTTGGTTCCGGCTCCGTCGGCATGCATGATGTTGCAGTACTCCGGGTCACCTCCTAAAATATCAGGAATGATTTTACAGAATGCTTTTGGGAAAATACCTTTGTCAATGTTCTTGATAGCGTTATGTACATCTTCTTTAGATGCAGATACGCCGCGCTGCATGTATCGTTGATTGCTCATGAGTATAGTAAGTTTGTTTGTTTCAATTGAATGTGCAAATTTAGTGATTATTCCTTTTATTACCATGCGTTTCGGGATAAAATCAGTATACCGTCACTCCGGCAGGGGTAATTGTGCCGTCAGGAGCTAACAGGCTGAATCGGAAAAAGCCTTTTCCCGTTTTCAGAGGAATGTCTTTCTCCGGCTGGATTGTACGGAGAATCTCCATGCCTGTGGCGTCACTCACAATGAGCATATATCCGCTTGGGATAGCTGGAAAACTTCCGTAATAAATCACAGGATTGTCTTTAGTCGGTACGTTTAAAGCCAGTGGGATGCTTTCATATCCAAAACGGTTTACGGCTGTAACCGCCCAATAGACACCTCCCTTTGTAGACAAATCCGGCACAAAAGTGTATTGACAACTGTCCGTACGCGTAATAATCAGGTTTTGAGCTTTCTCTGTATTTACCGGATAAGTTGCGGATGCATAAATCCGGTAATAAACTCCTCCCGGCAAAGATGGGGATGCCTTCCAACTCATTTCGATATTGTTTCCTTTTAATACTAAAGAAGGAGAAGTCGGCTGAGAAGGAAGATTGCCTTTTGTCCATCGCATGGGAGGCACTACTGCCGGGTAGGTGTAAAAATGGCTCGTCAGTTCATCCAGTATTCCTTTGGTATTCTCCAGCATGAATTTGTTACGGAAATACGCCTGTCCATTCAATCCTATTCTTCGGGAGAAGTAAATCTGGCGTATGATTTCATCTACTTTCCAGTTCTGCTCTTTAGGGTGAAGAAAATAGATTCCCAGTCCGGGTACGACCCAACGTTCATTCTTGTTTTCTTTCCAGTCGAGTGCAAAAGGGTAGAAGTGATTTCCCTGGAAATACATCATGGGGAAAAGCGCATCCTGAATACCATCATTCAGCCACTTTTGCGCATCCTGATATACTGTGCTGTATGCGTTCCATCCAAAGGATGAATAACGCCGTGTGTCGTTGAATTTCCCGATGGGGGAACTGCTGACTTTTACCCACGGCTTCAGTTGTTTTACTTCCGCGTAAATTCGTGCGACAATGCGGGTAATGTTATCCCGTCTCCATTGCTTGAGCTCCTGCTTTTTTCCATATTTCCGATAGGTTTCTTTGTCCGGGAACTTTTCGCCCTGCTCCGGATAGCGGATATAATCCAAATGGATGCCGTCAATGTCATAGCGACTTGTGATTTCCTTGGCTATCCGGATCAGGTAATCGGCTGTTCCTGGATTTCCGGGGTCAAGGTACCAGCTCCCATTGAACTGCTTGCAGAGTGCCGGTTGTTTTTTTACTACACAGTTCTTTCCCAACAACGTTACTTGGCGCTTGTTTCCGATAGGAATACACACCAGCCATGCATGAAGTTCCAGTCCTCGTTTGTGACATTCTTCTATTGCAAATTGCAGTGGGTCATATCCGGGGTTCTTGCCGGTATGTCCTGTAAGACTTTCTGCAAAGGTCTCAATTGCAGAAGGGTAGATAACGTCTCCCCGAAGACGGGTTTGAAAAAGTACAGTATTGAAATTAGCTGCCTTTAAGGCATCAAGTTGCCGGATCAGCTCATTTTTCTGTGCTTCAATTCCCTTGGCCGAATTCGCTTTCCGTGTAGGCCAGTCCATTCCTCCAAGAGTGGTCAGCCAGGTGGCGCGTATTTCCTCTTTAGGCTGAGCTTGTAAGGAAAGCAAGCTGCTTATAAATAGAAGACCGATTAATAGTATGCGCATATCTTTTAAATGTTTGTGCAAATATACATATAAATTACGGATATGTAGAGAAAGAAGATAATAAGCCGGAAGAAGAGGTGAAAGAATGAGGGCTTTGGAGTAAATTTTTCTTGGAAATAGTAATGGTTTGTTTCTTTTTATTACTTTTGTGCGATAATAAAAGATAAATTGATAGATATGATAACGTTTACTCTCGCATTGGTATTATTGGTGGTGGGATATTGGGTTTATGGAAAGTACGTCAATTCCTTGTTTGCTCCTGATTCCACACGTAAAACGCCGGCTTTGACAATGGCCGACGGGGTGGATTTTATTCCCCTTCCCACATGGAAAATTTTTATGATTCAGTTTTTGAACATAGCCGGACTCGGACCTATTTTCGGAGCGATAATGGGGGCGCAGTTTGGTACGGCTTCTTATTTGTGGATTGTGTTCGGTACGATTTTCGCCGGAGCCGTACACGATTTTTTGTCCGGAGCTTTATCGTTGCGTAACAATGGAGAAAGCCTTCCGGAAATTATCGGTCGCTATTTAGGAAGCCGGACTAAAAAAGTGGCCTGTGTGTTTACCGTCTTGCTGATGATTCTGGTTGGTGCGGTCTTTGTTTCAGGACCTGCAGAGCTGCTGGCCGGTATGACTCCTTCTGCGCTGGATGTGTATTTCTGGATGGTCGTGATTTTTTTGTATTACATTTTGGCGACTATGCTTCCTATTGATAAAATCATCGGACGCATTTATCCTTTATTTGCCTTTGCCTTGCTGTTTATGGCTGTAGGCATCCTTGTTATGCTGTATGTCAAAAGTCCGGCCTTACCTGAAATGTGGGAGGGATTTGGTACGAAGTACGAGAAGAACCCGATTTTCCCAATGATGTTTATCTCCATTGCATGTGGAGCTATCAGCGGTTTTCATGCTACCCAGTCGCCTTTGATGGCGCGTTGCATTACAAATGAAAAGCACTGCCGTCCGATTTTCTATGGAGCGATGGTAACGGAAGGAATTGTGGCACTTATCTGGGCTGCAGCGGCAACTTATTTCTTTCAGGAGAACGGTATTGTGGATAAAGTGACTGGAGTAGCTTATTCTGGGGCTAAGGTTGCTACGGATATATCAAAAGACTGGTTAGGTGCATTCGGTGGAATTTTGGCCATATTGGGAATTGTGGCGGCTCCTATTACGAGTGGTGATACCGCCTTGCGTTCGGCACGTCTGATTGTGGCAGACTTTTTTCATGTAGAACAGCGCTCTATCGCTAAGCGTCTTTTCATTTGTATCCCCATATTCTTGGTTACTATCTTGTTGTTGGTGTACAGCTTTGGAGATGCGGAAGGATTCAAGATTATCTGGCGATATTTTGCCTGGTGTAATCAGACCTTGTCAGTCTTTACCTTATGGGCCATTACGGTCTGGCTGGTTTGTGCACGAAAAAACTATTGGGTAACCTTGATACCGGCTCTGTTTATGACTTGTGTTTGTGCCACATATATTCTCATTGCTCCCGAAGGGCTGGCCTTGTCGGCCGAAGTGGCTTATCCTGTCGGATTGTGTTGTGCATTGGTGGCTGCGGTCTGGTTTGTATGCTGGTTCCGCCGGATACGTTCCTTATAAAGAATTGTTTGGCTGTTCTATAGATTATGTATAATTTTGCGGGCAGTAAAGATAAAAGTAATTTCCAATGAAAAAAAGATGCTTTTTAATGTGGGTCATGATGGCCGCTTCGGCAGGAGTAATGGCTCAGAAAGAAGGTTTTGGTTATAAATTTTATGGACAGGTGCGGACCGACTTATTCTATAATAGCCGTTCCAACTCAGAAACTGTCGACGGACTTTTTTACATGTATCCTAAGGATGTAGCTCCTGATGCGGACGGCAAGGATTTGAATGCTAAACCAGATGGTAACTTCTATACATTATATACCAGATTGGGAGTGGATGTGACCGGACCTACCTGGGGAAAGGCAAAGACTTCGGCAAAAGTGGAAGTCGATTTCCGTGGTTCGGGTACCACTTATTCTTTGTTCCGTATTCGTCACGTGTATTTCAACCTTGATTGGGGAAAGTCGGCTCTGCTGGTTGGACAAACATGGCATCCTTTGTATGGAGATGTAGCTCCTGAAATTTTGAACTTGAACATGGGAGCACCTTATCAGCCTTTTAGTCGTGCACCGCAGGTTCGTTACCGGTTTACGAACAAAAAATTCAAGCTGACAGCCGCTGCTATATGGCAGTCACAATATTTGTCGGTAGGACCTTCTTCAAACGAGGCTGGAGCCGTTACTACGACTAAAAGCCAGAGCTTTATGAAGAACGGTTGCTTGCCTGAGTTTTATTTAGGCATGGATTATAATCGTCCCGGATTGCTTGCTGGGGCTGGTGTGCATGTGTCTTCCATGTCTCCCCGCACGCAGTCGGTATTAAATAAGCATATTTATAAGGTAAGCGAACGGGTGACAGGAGTTTCAGCTGAGGCACATGTAAAATATGTGCACCGCCGTTTCTTGCTGGCAGCCAAGAGCGTGTTAGGGTCAAACCTGACGCAAACCAGTACAATTGGCGGGTATGGTATTACGTCTACCGACTCTCGCACGGGTGAACAGGAGTATACTCCTTTGCGTGTATCGCATACATGGGTAAATATGATGTATGGAAGTAAGTTCCGTGGAGGAATTTTTGCCGGATATCTCAAAAACTTGGGGGCGTCGAAGAATGTGACCGGAGTATTGGGTACAGGGACAAATATTGATCAGTTGAATACCTTGGGAGCCGAACTGACTTATAACCGTCCGAACTGGAAGTTAGGAGCGGAATATACTTGGACCGGAGCATGGTATGGCGATTATACTGATAAGGCCAGAGTTACTGATACTCATTTGGTAAAAAATAACCGTATTGTTCTTACAGCTTTGTTCCAGTTCTAATCTGGATTAAGTTATAATGGAATAGCGAGAAGATGGCAATGTGGCGCCACTTCTCGCTATTTTATTATTCCGCTTTTTGTTTATATAGTTTGTCTAAATCAATGCTGGGTGTTTCTTTGTGAAGTAAGATAGTAGCGGATACCTCGTTAGCCTGAAAATTTTCCACATTTGATAACCGATTGATAAACTGACGTACCGTATCTACTTTTACATTCTCAACAAATACATTACGGATTGGTAATCGGGCATCTCCTTTTAGTTCATAAATGGCATCAGCCGACTGGCAATGGATATTCTTTACATGTATCCCGTCTATTCGTGTGATACGTGTTTCATAAGTTGGAACCAAGTCTTTCCATTGGTATAATACGTCGGTATCTACTTCAAATGTACGAAGCATATCTCCAGCTTCGATGTCTTCCAAGTAAATATTTTCGATGAATCCCCCGCGACGATGGTTTGTTTTTAAGAAAAACAAGCGATGTACATTCTGTGGGGCTTTACAGCGGGTCATGTAGATGTTGCGTACTCCTCCGGAAATTTCACTTCCGATTCCGAGCAGGGTATGTCCATTGAGGATGTCACAATCCCGGACGACGATATTTTCGCTAGGTGTGTTAAGCCGCCATGCGTCCTGGTTACGGCCGGCTTTGATGACTACTGCATCATCTCCCTGGTCGAACTTACAGTTCTCAATCAGAAAATTCCGGCTCATTTCCAAATCGATTCCGTCATTGTTGTGTCCATGTGCCTGCACATCGAGATGACGTACTATACCGCTGTTACACAAATAGAGGTGGATGGTCCAAAAAGGACTTTGGCGGATGTGAAAATCTTCTAATAATATATTTTTGCAGCGGTTAAAATGAATGAGGTGTGGTCGGAGATGATTTTCTCCTTTTACCATTTGACGCTGTTTTACAGGTACATCTGTTGACCCCATGGAATATAATTGTCTTAATGCGTTTAAATGGGCTTCCGGACGTTTAAACCATGTACGCCAGGTATCCATGACCGGGGCCAGTGTTCCTTTTCCGGAAATACCTACATTTTCGCATTCAAATGCATAGATAAGTGGGGAGTAGTTGTAACATTCCAGTCCTTCCCAGGAAGTCATTACGGCTGGAAGGTAATCATTGGGATTGTCGGAGAACCTGACCACAGCTCCTTCTTCCAGAAAAAGATTGACATGGCTTTTGAGATGAATAGGTCCGGTGAACCATTCTCCAGCAGGAACTACCACTCGTCCGCCTCCGGCACGGTGACATGCTTCAATTGCTTTGGCAAATGCCTGGGTGTTTAGATGATTGTTCCCTTTTCTTGCTCCATATTTTGTAATGGGGAACTCTTTATTGGGGAATGTGCATAAGTATACGGAGTCCATGGGGAAAGGAGCTTCCACATGTACAGGTTGTACGTGCACCTTTTGTGCTGAGGTTGTATACGCCATCAGGCTTGCTACAAAAATAGAAAGTAATGTTCTGCTTCTCATGGTAATATATTAATTAGGATATCTTTGGTAGCAAAGAAACTTATTCTTTTTGAAATAAATCAGGTGTGAATGTCCTTATAAATGTATTTTTGTACGATATTCTATGATTCCGTACGTTTGTCTGCATTCTGTTTGGTAATAAGCCTCTAATTTTGCCTTTACAATAACCTAAGATGAAAATGTATGAAAACAAAGCGATTCCTGAATATTAGTCTTGCCAGCCTGTTTTTGGTAAATATGGCTTATGCACAAGATTACCAGTTTGATTTTAGTGAGAAGAAAAAAGTAGAGAAGGGGGTGATTCAAATCTCTTCAGATTCCATATATCCTTGTGAGGGTGGTTACGGGTATGATTTTTTACCTGCACCAGCGAAGAAAAGTAACGAGCCTTTTTTCTTTTCAGTAGACGTTCCTGATGGAAACTATTTGGTAACAGTAACTTTAGGCAATGCCCGGAAAGCAGGATCTACCACGGTGCGTGCGGAGTCCAGACGTTTGTTCCTGGAGAATATACCAACTCGGAAGGGAGAGTTTCTGACCTATCGTTTTACTGTAAATAAGCGTAATACAGTAATAGCAGATGGCGAAAAAGTACAGATTAAGGAACGGGAAAAGAATAAATTGAACTGGGATGATAAGTTGACATTTGAGTTTAATGGAGATGCTCCCTGTTTGGCTAGTCTGAAAATTGAGCCGATAAATGATGTGGTGACCGTTTTTTTAGCAGGTAACTCTACTGTAGTAGACCAGGATAATGAGCCATGGGCTAGCTGGGGACAGATGATTCCGCGCTTTTTTGATGAACATGTATGTTTTGCAAACTATGCGGAAAGTGGTGAACGTGCCGATACCTTTATTAAAGCTGGTCGTTTGAAGAAAGCTTTAACTCAGATGAAAAAAGGGGATTATATGTTTATTGAGTTTGGACATAATGACCAGAAGTTAAAAGGGCCTGGCAAGGGAGCCTATTATTCATTTGCCAGCAATTTGAAATATTTTGTAGATGTAGTACGTGCAAAAGGGGGAATTCCGGTTTTTGTGACTCCTACCCAACGTCGTTCATTTGATAATTCTGGTAAAATACAGGAAACACACGAAGACTATCCTAGTGCAATGCGTTGGGTTGCTCAGCGTGAGGGAGTGCTGGTGATAGAATTGCATGACATGACCCGTGTGTTTTATGAAGCTATGGGGGTAGAACCTTCTAAAAAAGCTTTTGTACATTATCCGGCAGGAGCTTATCCGAACCAAACGAAGGATCTGGCTGATAATACCCATTTCAATCCTTATGGAGCTTATGAAATTGCTAAATGTGTGATTGAAGGTATTAAGCAGTTGAATCTTCCCTGGGTTAAATATTTGAGAGATGATTATCATCCGTTTAATCCGGCAGCACCTGATCGGGTAGATACGTTTAAGTGGAATGACAGTCCTTTCACAGAGGTTGAAAAACCTGATGGAAACTGATTTTTGTAAGTTGGTTGAATATTATAAGTTTTAATAGGTATACTAACAATATTTAGGGTAGAGAGAAAAAGGGCGAACCGGTATGCATCCGGCTCGCTCTTATGCTTTTAACAGACATGTTTCTGTACAAAAGCACATGATTGTGTACGATATTCCATGTAGATATAATCTCTTTGTGCTATCTTTGGCAAGTTAAAAAACATTTAGATATTGTATATGAAAAAACACATAATGTGGGGAGTCTGGTTGCTGGGGGCAACCTGCTTTTCTTTTTCTGCTTATGCGCAAAATAAGGTGAAAGCGCCAATGGAAGATGTTAACCAGGTCGTAGATTTGACTCTGGATAGTTTGAATAAGGCTAAAACGGCTCGTCCGGTTGCGGGGTCTACCCGTAAAGGGGATAATCCTGTACTTTTCTTGGTAGGAAATTCAACGATGCGCACCGGAACGTTAGGCAATGGAAATAACGGACAGTGGGGATGGGGATATTTCTTCCATGAATATTTTGATGAAAATAAGATTACAGTTGAAAACCATGCGTTGGGTGGAACCAGTAGCCGTACATTTTATACTCATTTGTGGAAAGATGTCCTGAAAGGAGTAAAAAAAGGTGACTGGGTTATTATCGAATTGGGACATAACGATAACGGACCGTATGATAGCGGCCGGGCACGTGCGTCTATTCCTGGCATTGGTAAAGACAGTCTCGAAGTAACAATTAAGGAGACAGGAGTTAAGGAAACAGTGTATACTTATGGCGAATATATGCGTCGTTATATTCGTGAAGTCAAGGCCAAAGGAGCTCATCCAATTCTTTTTTCTCTTACTCCGCGCAATGCTTGGGAGGATAAGGACAGTACCATAATAACTCGTGTAAATAAGACCTTTGGTTTGTGGGCCAAGCAAGTGGCTAAAAAAGAACATGTACCTTTTATTGACCTTAATGAGATAACAGCTCGTAAATTTGAGACTTTTGGCAAGGAAAAGGTAAAATATATGTTCTACTTGGATCGCATTCATACCAGTGTGTTTGGAGCACGGGTAAATGCTGAATCTGCCGCCGAAGGAATTCGTGAATATAAAAAACTGGAACTGGCTCGTTACCTGAAACCGGTCGAAAAAGATACAGTTACAGGATCAACCCGAAAGAAAGGTTGTCCGGTGTTATTTACTGTAGGTGACAGTACGGTACGTAACCAGGACAAAGACGAGAATGGTCAGTGGGGATGGGGAAGCGTGATTGCCGAACTGTTTGACTTAAATAGAATTTCTGTAGAAAATTGTGCGAAAGCGGGTCGTAGTGCGCGTACTTATTTGGAGGAAGGTCGCTGGGATAAAGTTTATAATGCCTTGCAACCTGGCGATTTTGTATTGATTCAGTTTGGACATAACGATGCTGGAGCTATTAATACCGGAAAGGCGCGTGCCGAACTTCCGGGAGCTGGAGAAGAAAGTAAAGTCTTTCTAATGGAAGCCACTAAAACTTATGATGTCGTGTATACATTTGGCTGGTATTTGCGTAAATTTATCCGCGATGTTCAAGAAAAAGGAGCTATCCCTATTGTGCTGAGTCATACGCCACGTAATATGTGGGATAATAATGAGATACAGCGTAATACTACGTCTTTTGGAAAATGGACACGGGAAGCTGCTGAAGCTACAGGTGCGTATTTTATTGATTTGAATAAGTTGTCAGCAGATAAATTGCAGCAGATAGGTTATGAACAAGGCCTGAAGTATGTAGCTCCTTATTTCTGTAAAGACCATACACATACATCATTGAAAGGAGCGCACTTGAATGCGCAAAGCATTGCAGAAGGTTTGAAAGAAACAGATTGCACATTGAAAAACTACTTAAAATAAATGGAGGTACTATGAAACGTGAAGCTTTTAAAATGTTCCTGAAACCAGGATTTGAAAAAGAGTATGAAAAACGTCATGCAGCTATCTGGCCGGAATTGAAACAGATGTTGTCTGAAAATGGGGTGTATGATTATTCTATTTATTGGGATAAAGATACCAATATCTTGTTTGCTTGCCAGAAAACGAAAGGTGAAGAATCTTCACAGGATATGGGAAATAACCCGATTGTGCAGAAATGGTGGGATTATATGGCCGACATTATGGAAGTAAATCCTGACAATTCTCCGGTTACCATTCCTTTGCCAGAGGTTTTCCACATGGATTAAGCAGGTAATTCAATACAAAGAATGAAAAAAGTGCATGGCTTTTTTAGTGATGCACTTTTTTTATATTTTTGCAAATAATTTATACAAAATAAGGCGGAATGAACAGGTTATTCTTCTTCGTATTCTTTTTAATAGTATCGTGTGTAGAAGGTATTAAGGCTTCGGTGGATGTACGTTCCACTCGTTTTACAACTACATCTGGACTAGGGAACAATTCGGTCAGATATATGTATCAGGACAGTAAGGGATTTATCTGGATGGGTACCCTTAATGGCCTTAGTCGTTTTGATGGAACTTCTTTTGTTACATTCCGTCCTCGAAAAGGAAATAAACCCTCCTTGCCGGATCATCGTGTACAGGAAATAGTAGAGGATCAAAATTGTTTCTTATGGATAAAAACAACTGGCGAGCTGGTAGGATGCTACGATTTGAAAAAAGACTGTTTTGTAGATTTTACGGGGAGTGGTGAATATTTACGTCATTATTGGAATGTCTATTTTGTCAATAAAAATGAAGCTTGGGTAACGGGAGAAAGAGAAGGATGTCGGTTAATACGTTATCAGAAGGACCGTACTTTTACCTCAATTGCTTTCGATACTCGTAATGGGCTTGCGTCAAATCTTATTCGCGATTTGAGGGTGGGTGCAGAAGGCTGGGTCTGGATTGCCACAGAAAAAGGACTTTATTATTGGGATGGAAAGAAACTCCATGCGGTAGATGAGCGTATGGAGTTTAGGAAAATAGCAGTTTATGGGCAGAAAACCTATTTTTTGGCAAATAAAGGAGGGGTTTATACTTTCCGGAATGGGGCATTAAAAAAGGAAGTTTCTATTGAAGGAGATTTTACTTATTATGATAACCTGATATTAGGTAAGAAATGGCTGATTTTTAGTGCTACCAGCACGTGGTGTTTTGATTTTGATACGAATGCTTTGACTTTGGCCGAAGAGGCACTTCAAATAAAAAGAGCGAAGGTTATTAAAGATAATAGAGGAGAATCGTGGGTTTATGGAAATAATGGAGTGCTGACTTGGATTGACTCACAATCGGGGAAGGTGACACCTTTTTTATTGATGCCGGAAGAGAAACGCAATTATGTGGATCGGGAACGTTATTATGTGATACACGATTCACGTGGAATTATTTGGATTGGAACTTATGGAAACGGTCTGTTTGTATATGATGTGGCAAACAGACAAATGAAACATATCGTGGCCGACTCAGACAATACGCAAAGTCAGATTGGCTCAGATTTTCTGCAATGTGTCATAGAAGACCATTCTGGCAATATATGGGTAAGTTCTGAATATACGGGTGTGTCCCGTTTGGAAGTCTTGAATGAAGGTACGCTTCGTATTTTCCCGGCTGGAGAAGGGAAGTTTAATCGTTCGAATACGGTGCGTACCTTACATCGTCGTTCTTCGGGAGATATTATTCTTGGAACCCGTGATGGAAAAATGTATGCATATGATTCACATTTGAATAACAAGAAGGAAGAAACTGCTTATGGGAGTAATATTTATGCAGTAGTGGAGGATATGGATGGAGTTCAATGGTATGCTTCGCGTACGAAAGGACTGATAGTAGGCAATCATGTGTACACACATAATCCTTCTGATTCGTCTTCTTTGGGGTCAAATCAAGTCTTTTGTTTGTTGAAAGACAGCAAAAACCGTATATGGGTTGGAACTTTTGAAGGAGGGCTTGATTTGGCTATTCCGGGTGAGACGGGTTATAGTTTCCGCCATTTTTTAACTTCCACTTACGGACAGCGTCAGGTTCGGGTGATTTTTGAAGATAATAACCGTTGGATATGGGTTGGAACCAGTGAAGGTGTTTATGTGTTCCATCCAGATAAGCTGTTGAAAGATCCTTCTGCTTATTATAGCTATACCTTTGATAACGGAATGCTGAGAAGTAACGAAATCCGGAGTATTGCTTCTGACGGAAAAGGGCATATCCTGGTAGCAGAATCGGGAGCCGGATTTTCGGTTTGTTCTCTTCCGAAAAACGGGGATTATAGTCAACTGAAGTTTGAGCATTTTGGACCGGAAGATGGTTTGGTTAACGGAATGGTACAAACTTTTGTGCCGGATATGAATGGTAAAATATGGATTACCACAGAATTTGGTGTTTCTTGTTTTGATATACTTCGTAAGACGTTCGAGAATTATTTTTTCTCTATAAATATGCTGGGCAATGTGTATGCCGAGAATTGTGGACTAAGTTTGGATGACGGTCGTATTGCCTTTGGTACAAACTATGGATTGACGGTGATTGATCCGCGTAGAGTGAAACATCCGGAAAGTAAAACGAAAGTTACATTTACAGATTTGCGGTTGAATGGCATTTCTGTCAGTCCCGATGAACCGGATTCTCCCTTGGATATGTCTTTGGCTTATGCCTCAGAGGTGAATTTACAGTATTATCAAAGTTCTTTTGTGGTAGAGTTTTCTACGTTTGACTATTCGGGAGCTGGAGGTTCTAAATTCAGTTACAAGCTTGAAAACTATGATAAGGGGTGGAGTGTTCCTTCGTCCTTGAACTTTGCTGCTTACAAAAATCTTTCTCCCGGGACCTATTATCTTCATGTAAAAGCGTCTGATGCTTCCGGATTATGGGGAGCGGAGGAGTCTGTATTGAAGATTGTGGTGAATCCTCCTTTCTGGAAAACACCGTGGGCTTATATTTTGTATGTGATAGTGATAGCTGTATTGTTGTACATTGTATTCCGTATTATACGTAATATGAATACTTTGCGCAACAAGATTAAGGTAGAGGAACAGCTTACTGAGTACAAACTGGTGTTCTTTACCAATATTTCACATGAGTTCCGTACGCCGTTGACGTTGATACAAGGTGCGTTGGAGAAAATTCACCGTTTGAAAGTACCTAAGGAGATGGCATACTCTCTTAAGATTATGGACAAGAGTACGGAACGTATGTTGCGTCTGATTAATCAGTTGCTTGAATTCCGTAAGATGCAGAATAATAAACTGGCCTTGTCATTGGAAGAGACAGATGTGATAGCTTTCCTGTATGAAATTTATTTGAGCTTCAAGGATGCGGCAGAATCAAAAAACATGGAGTTCCGTTTTATTCCTTCTTGCCAGTCGTACCGGATGTTTATTGATAAGGGAAATGTAGATAAGGTAGTATATAATATTTTGTCTAATGCTTTTAAATACACTCCCTCAAAAGGAAAGATTGAGTTTGTGGTGAATGTAGACGAAGCGGCCGGTAAACTGAAAATGCGTGTGTCTGATACGGGGGTCGGCATTCCTAAAGAAAAACGGGGAGAATTGTTCAAGCGGTTCATGCAAAGTAATTTCTCTGGTGACAGTGTAGGAGTAGGTCTGCATCTGACACATGAACTGGTCAATGTGCATAAAGGAACAATTACGTATGAAGAGAATCCGGGAGGAGGCTCCATCTTTATTGTGACTTTGCCAACGGATAAGTCTGTATATGAAGAAAAAGATTTTCTTGTGCCGAACAATGTACTTCTGCGTGAAGAAGAGAGGGCCGAAAAGCATTTGGCAGATGTGGTATTGAAAGATGAAGAAGGACTGGAGGAAGTCCTTCCGGTGAATCCGCTGAATAAATACAAGGTCTTGATTGTGGAGGATGATAATGATGTGCGTGAATTCCTGAAAGAGGAGCTGGGGGTATATTTTGAGGTTGTAGCAGAAGCCGACGGAGATGCAGGATTGGAACGTGCGCGTAATTATGATGCGGACTTGATTATCAGTGATGTGGTCATACCGGGATGTTCAGGTTTTGAACTGACACGGAAATTGAAGACTGATTTTAATACCAGTCATATTCCGGTTATTCTGCTGACGGCCATGACTTCTGTAGACAATCATGTGAAAGGAGTGGAATGTGGAGCCGACGCTTACATCACGAAACCGTTTAGTCCGCGACTGTTGTTGACACGTGCGTTTAAGTTGATAGAACAGCGTGAAAAACTGAAGGAGAAATTCTCGCATGACCCGAATCAGGTGCGTCCGGCTCTTTGTTCCTCTGATAAGGATAAATTCTTTGTAGAAAAGATGGGGCGCATTATGGAAACGCAACTGGGTAATCCTCAGTTTACCGTGGATGAGTTTGCTTCCATGATGGGAGTAGGACGTTCTATCTTTTACCGTAAGGTGCGAGGGGTAACAGGTTATTCTCCCAATGAATACATACGTATTATGCGAATGAAAAAAGCGGCAGAGCTGCTTTCCTCTCCGGAGAATCTGACGGTGGCCGAAGTTTCTTACCAGGTAGGAATTAACGATCCGTTCTATTTTAGTAAATGTTTTAAACTGCAGTTTGGTGTGACTCCTTCCGTTTATCAGAAAGGAGGAAGAGGGGAGAAGGAAAAAGAAGCAAATGCTGATTCTGAAGTCAAAGAAGAATAAGCTGGAGGTTGATTCTTCTTTGCTATTTGGAATTTGCAAAAATTAGAAATGAGCGGCCGATATTATAAATATCTGATGAAAAATGTCGGTTTTTCTGCAAAGTTTATGGTTAAAGGCATGTAAAAGTAATAAATATTGAAATTGTATAAAGAAAAAGTATTACCTTTGCACGAATACAAAAACATAGAAGATGGGACATCATCAATTAGACAGTTTAGACGAACAAATTCTGCGTATGATCGCAGGCAATGCACGTATTCCTTTTTTGGAAGTAGCACGTGCTTGTAATGTATCGGGAGCCGCTATTCATCAGCGAATTCAGAAGTTGACGAACCTGGGAATTCTGAAGGGTTCAGAATTTATCATTGACCCGGAAAAGGTAGGTTATGAAACCTGTGCTTACATCGGTTTGTATTTGAAAGATCCGGAGCAGTTTGATACTGTAACGGAAGCTTTGAAGTTTATTCCGGAAGTAGTGGAATGTCATTTTACGACAGGGCAGTATGACATGTTCATCAAGATTTATGCGAAGAACAATCATCACTTGCTGGAAATTATCCACGATAAACTTCAACCGTTGGGCTTGTCGCGCTCGGAAACAATTATTTCTTTCCGTGAAGCTATCAAGCGCCAGATGCCGATAATGGATCTGGCGAATGATGAAGATTAAAATCGCGAGGCTTATTTTTGCGTACGTTCGTAATCTACGAAACTATAGGAGTAGAGATGCTTTTCGTCTGTCGGATGGCATTCTCTACTTTTTTCTTTCCATAACTCCGGACTTACTTCCGGGAAGAACGCATCGGCGGGTGCCTGCTCATCGTCTACTTCTGTAAGGTACAGGCAGTCGGCCAGTGGGAGTGTTTCCGTGTAGAGGGTAGCTCCTCCGAGGATAAATACCTCTTCGTCTTCCTTGCAGGTATGCAGGGCATCGGCCAGTGTGTGGAAGCATTCCGCACCTTCAAAGTGCAGTTCCTGACGGCTGAGTACCACGTTTCTCCGGTTGGGGAGAGCTCCTTTCGGAAGAGATTCAAACGTGTGGCGTCCCATGATGATGGTATGTCCGGTGGTCAGTGCCTTGAAGCGTTTTAAGTCGTTAGGCAGCCAGTAGAGCAGCTTGTTCTGATAGCCTATTCCTCTTTTCTGATTGATGGCTGCAATGATGGATAGTGTCATGTCTGGTGGTTCTTAATGTTATACAGATACTTTTCCGGCAATGTGAGGCCAGGGGTCGTAATTCTCCAGCTGGAAATCTTCGTAGTGGAAGCTGAAAATATCTTTCACGTCCGGATTGATTTTCATGGTAGGCAGGGGGCGCGGGGTACGGGTGAGCTGCAGGTCTACCTGTTCCAGGTGATTCAGGTAAATATGAGCGTCGCCGAGTGTATGAATAAAGTCGCCCGCTTTCAAGCCGGTTACCTGTGCCATCATCTGCAGCAACAGGGCATACGATGCGATGTTGAAAGGTACTCCCAAGAAGGTATCGGCGCTGCGCTGGTACATTTGCAGACTGAGTCGTCCGTTGGCTACGTAAAACTGGAAGAATGCATGACAGGGGGGAAGGTTCATGTTGTTCAGGTCGCCCACGTTCCATGCACTGACTATGATGCGTCGTGAGTCGGGATTATGCTTGATGGTTTCCACTGCTTCCGAAATCTGGTCGATGAACTTGCCGTCATAACCCGGCCATGAACGCCACTGGTAACCATAGATGTGCCCTAAATCACCGTTTTCGTCTGCCCATTCGTTCCAGATTCTGACCCCGTTTTCTTGCAGGTATTTCACGTTGGTATCTCCTTGTAAGAACCAGAGCAGTTCATGGATGATGGATTTCAAGTGAAGTTTTTTGGTCGTGACAAGCGGAAAGCCTTCTTCCAGATTGAAGCGCATCTGATGTCCGAACACGCTGATGGTGCCCGTTCCGGTACGGTCTTCTTTTCGTACTCCTTCCGTACGGATGCGGTGCAACAAATCGAGATATTGTTTCATGATTGGATTTTTTTTGTTTGTGCAAAGGTAGCTAATTTTTTTGTATTTTTGCCGCCGTAATCAATTGCTGGAAACATGAATTTACCTTCTGATTTTATCCTCCGTACACGTCAGTTGCTGGGAGATGCGGAGTTTGCTGCTTTGGCTGAAGCATTGGGAAAAGATACGCCTGTCAGTATTCGGATGAATACGGATAAAAGTGACCTTGTTCCGCAGGAAAGCACTGCTGTGCCCTGGTGCCGTGAGGGATATTACCTGTCCGGTCGTCCGTCGTTTACGTTCGACCCTTTGTTTCATGCGGGCTGCTATTATGTGCAGGAAGCTTCGTCTATGTTTCTGGAACAGGCGCTGCGGCAGTATGTGCAAGAGCCGGTCACGATGCTCGATTTGTGTGCGGCTCCGGGAGGGAAATCTACCTTGGCCCGTAGCGTGCTTCCGGAAGGCAGCTTGCTGGTTGCCAATGAAGTGATGCGCAACCGTTCGCAGGTGCTGGCCGAGAATCTGATAAAGTGGGGAAATCCGGGGGTGATTGTAACCAATAATGATCCGGCTGATTTTACAGAATTGGGACCGCTGTTCGATGTGATTCTGACAGATGTGCCCTGTTCGGGTGAAGGAATGTTCCGCAAGGATGAAGTGGCCGTGCAGGAGTGGAGCATAGAGAATGTGGACACCTGCTGGCAGCGTCAGCGCCGTATCTTACGGGATATATGGCCTTGCCTGAAGACCGGAGGCCTGCTGGTTTATAGCACGTGCACATATAATCGGGAGGAAAATGAGGACAATGTGGCATGGATTGCTCAAGAACTTGGAGCAGATGTACTTCCTTTGGAAATGCAGCCGGACTGGCACATTACGGGAAATCTGATCGGTACGGAGTTTCCGGTTTATCGTTTCCTGCCTCATAAAACTACGGGCGAGGGCCTGTTTCTGGCAGTTCTGCGGAAAACAGCGGATGAACCCGCGGTAAGTATGCGGACAAAGACCGGTGGGAAGGCTTCCAAAAAAGGAAAAGGAGGTAAGGTCGTTGCACTTCAAGTGCCTAAGGAGATGAAAGCATGGGTGAAGGAAACCGGAGACTATGTGTTTGAGGTAAATGACAATGAAGCGATGGCTTTTCCCGCTGCCTATAAAGATACGTATGACCTGCTAAAGAGCCAGTTGCGCATACTTCATGCCGGAATTTCTTTAGGGGAATTGAAGGGAAAGGACTGGCAGCCTTCGCATGCGCTGGCCATGAGTACTGCTTTTGAGAAAGAATCGTTTCCGATGGCTGAACTGACTTACTCGCAAGCCATCGCTTATTTACGGAAAGAAGCAGTGGTACTTTCACCGGAAATGCCGAGAGGATATGTGACGCTTACTTATCAAGGTCAGGTGTTAGGATTTGCCAAGAATATTGGTAACCGGGCCAATAATCTGTACCCGCAGGAGTGGCGAATCCGAAGCGGATATTTGCCGGAAATTATTCCGGATTTATTCGGTTAAAAAACGTCTTTACATTCGTCATAAAACACAAGTGCGTTTCAAATCAAACGCAAGTACGCTTTATTTGAAACGCAAGTTCATTTTAATCAAAACGCTTTGGTGTTTTCATCCAAACATAAAGATGTTTTTCTGAAAGAGCTAAAGCGTTTTGATGAAGTTTTTGTAACTTTCTGAAATATAGAAAGTTGTTCTATTTTAGGGTTAAGGGAATTCCTTTGTAGAAATCCAGTATCTTGGTACGGAACAAGTAGTCGTATTTAGCTTGTACGCAGTCGGATACAGCTTTCATCCAGTTGGTTCGGGCTTCGTTGTATTCCGTAGCATTTGCTTTTCCATACATGTATTTTTCTTTCATCAGCTTGAAAGAGGCTTCTGCTGCTTCATCTGCCACCTGACTGCTCTGGTATTTGCTTTCTGCATTGACGGCATTGTAGTAGGCTTGCTGGATTTCTTTGTAAAGTTTCTTCTTGGTTTCTTCCAGTTGCCAGTTTAAGGTAGTCTGTTCAAGGCGTGCCGTGCGTACGCGGTTGCGTGTACTCAGTCGGTTGAAGATGGGAATGCTTAACGAGAGTCCTACATACTGGCTGAAATTATCTTTCAGCTGAGAGTGGAAGCTTGGATTTTCTCTTCCCGATACATTATAGTAACTTGTTCCAAGTCCGGCTCCGAAGTTTAGTTGCGGATAATAGGCACTTTGTGCAATGCGGATGCTGCGTGCAGCTCCTTCCAGACGGTATTGTGCGGCTTTGATGGACGGCTTGGTCAGTAAAGCCTGACTGTAGATTTCGGCAGGAGGAGTCAGTGTACCGAACAGTTGCTCCGGCTGGATGTCGGGAGAGACAATTCGGAAATTGTCGGGAGAGGGCAGTTCCAGCAGCTGACTTAGGTCGAGCAGAGACAGACGGTAGTCGTTTTCAGTCTGCACCAGCGACAACTGGTCTTGTGCTACGCGCGACTTGGCTTCATACCATTCGGCTTCAGACGCCTTTCCATTTTTGAAATAGGCCTCCTTTTGTGTCAGCATTTCCTGGCTTAACTCTACCTGCTGCCGGGCTATCTTGACTAGTTCTTCGTTGAACAACACCTGCAAGTAAGCAGAGGCTACCTCAATGCTGATGTCTTCTTTGGCCTTGTTCAAGTCTTCGGTGGCCGCTTTCAGGTTCAGTTTGGAGAGCGCAATGTTGTTGGGTATCTGCATACCGGTAAACAAGGGTACACTCGTACTCAGGTTGAGGCCGGTGTTCTGTGTGTTGATACTCTGGTACGTATTGTTGGCCTGCAAGCTTCGTCCGAAGTTGAAAGAGTGAGAGGCACTACCGTTCAGGTCGGGCAGACGGCTCCATTTGGCAGTATTCAGTTCCACTTCGCTTTTGTCACGAGCTGCCTCCTGTTGTTTGACGGTCAGATTATGAGCAATGGCATAGTCGATGCAGCGAGTCAAGTCCCATGCCTCCTGAGCCTGTGCGCCATTGGCCAACAGCATACTGATGCTCAGTACGGTCAGTAGTTTTGTATTGATTTTCATGGCTTACATTTCTTTTTTAAGTCCGCGTATCGGTTCGTTGGCTTTCAGTCCGCTTTTAATCTCAATATTTACTCCGTCGCTGATGCCGGTCTGTACCTGTCGGCGTGTAAACTTCTGTGTCGGTACGCTGTCCGTCAGCACATATACGAAAGTAGAGTCACCACTGAATTCGATGGTACTTTCTGGTACGGTCAGGGCATTGTTGGCCCGCTGAAGTTCGATTTCCGCATTGGCGCTGTAGCCGGAACGGATGGTGATACTGTCGGGTACCGTGATGGCGGCCTTGATTTCAAACTGGTTGGCTCCGTTATTTTCTACACTTTTTGGAGATATATATTCCAGTACGGCATCGAATTTCATGTTCTGCAAGGCTCCTAATGTGATTTTTACAGGAGTTCCTTCGTGAATACGCCCCACTTCTGTTTCGTCTACGTTTCCTCTAAAGATAAGGTCGCTCATATCGGCCACGGTGGCGATGGTGGTACCGTCGTTGAACGTATTGCTCATGATAACCGAGTTGCCGACCTTGATGGGAACGTCCAGAATCAGTCCGTCAATTGTAGAGCGAATCAGTGTGCTGCTGAAAGAGGCACTGCTTTTGGTGATACCTTCCTTCACGATTTCCAGGTTATCTTTGGCAGCCTGGAGTTCCTCTCTGGATTGTTTAGCTGCTAATAAAGTCTTTTCGTATTCTTCGCTGCTTACCAGTTTGCTCTGGTAAAGCTTTTCCATACGCTCCAGATCGGTTTCTGCCTGACGGCCGTTGATTTCGGCCAGGCGCACGCGGCTTTCGGCAGAGTTGAGCGAACCTAATTCGGGGATTACCTTGACTTTGGCGATGATTTCTCCTTTTTTCACTGTTTCTCCGGCTTCCTTGTAGACTTCGGATATGATACCGGAAATCTGCGGTTTGATTTGCACCTCATCGCGTGGCTCAATTTTTCCAGTAGCTACGGTGATTTGTGCCAAGTCTGTGGTTTGAGGATGAAGAATGTCATAAACCGTATCTTTGGGTTGTGACTTTTGGTACAGAAATACAAATGTGCCGATAAAGATGAGTGCAATCACTATCAGCGAGATAATCTTGATGTACTTTTTCATATCAACTTTGGTTTTTGTTTGTTTTGTGGTTTTATTTATTCGTCGCGTATGGCTTCAATGGGTTTGATACTCATGGCGCGGTAGGCAGGAGCCAGTCCGGCCAGCAGTCCTAAAACTAGCAGGAGAAGACAGGCGCCGATAGCTTCCCAGAAACTGATTTGAAATTCAGTGGGAGAAGTGGGGGTGGAGGTTCCCATTTCCGTCACGTTTAATAAAAATACGGCGAAGGAGATTCCCGCCATACCAGCCAGGATGGTCAGTACCATACTTTCGGAGAGAATCTGCGACAAGATATCATTCGGACGCGCTCCGATAGCACGACGTATGCCGATTTCGGTGGTCCGTTCCTTAACCGTAACCATCATGATGTTACTCACACCGATGGCTCCGGCCAGCAAGGTGCCAAGGCCGACCATCCATCCTAGAATCCGGATGCCGGAAAACAGGTTGTCTACCATGCTGAACATGGCTTCAGCGTTGACCAGAATAACGGCCTGTCCGTCGTCCGGATGAATCAGGTGTGCTTTTTTGACCACTTGTTCTACCTTTTTCTCTACCTCACCGATGGAGTATCCTTTACGGGCCGTATAACAGAGCAGCTGCACATTCTGTCCGAAGTTATAGTTCTGTTGCATGGTAGAAAACGGGATGATGACCGACGTTTCGGACTGGCCTTGTATGGAAATATTTCCTACCGCCATGCTTACTCCGATTACTCGGTAGTAGATGCCATTGACTTCAATAAACTTTCCGCAAGGGTCTTCTCCTCCCGGGAACAAGGTCTCGTAAATACGCTTTCCAATCACACAGACTTTTCGCTGGTCGCGTATGTCAACGTCGTTGATGAACCGTCCGAACACGATGTTCGGTTCTTCTATTTTCTGGTATTCCGGATAAAGTCCTTTCAGCGTACCTGAGATTTTATTTTTGTTATAAATGGCATTAATACCCCATTTGGCGAGGGTGGCGGTCACGGTTTCCAGTTCACTGACCTGTTTTCTCACACGTTCCACATCCTTGTTTTCTAAGTCCCAGTATCTGCCTTGTTGAAAACCTTTGTAGGCCTTGCTTGTCTTGTTTGTACCTAAAAAGCCGGAATTGGTAGCGAAGTCTTCAAACTGTCGGGAAAGCATTTGTTGTAATCCTTTGGCACCTCCCATCAGGGAAATCAGCATGAATATTCCCCAGAAAATACCGAAGGCAGTCAGAAAACTTCTGGTTTTGTTGCGGGTGATAGTGAGAAGAATTTCTTCCCATGTATCTAAATCAAATCTTCTCATGATTAATCTGCTCTAAGTGCTTCAATAGGTCGGATTCTGGCTGCTTTTCTTGCCGGGAAGAGTCCGGCCAGTGTACCGGCGATAACTAATGTCAAGGTAGCCTCTATGGCGATGGATAAGTCTACTGTTGGGTTTTCGAAAAAGGTCATCGAAAATACACCCATGTTCATGGTCTGTTTGCCTGCCACCTGATTCATGTATTCCGTCACGGCAATGCCTGCCACCATGCCGATGTAGCCGAAGAAAGTCGTGATGGTCACACTTTCCGAGATAATCAGCCAGAGGATGGAAGCGGGTTTGGCTCCCAAGGCTTTGCGGATGCCAAACTCGTGTGTGCGTTCGCGGACAGTAATCAGCATGATGTTGCTCACTCCTACGATACCGCTGAGCAGGGTAAAGATTCCGATTACCCAGATGGCAGTATGCAGGATTTGGGTAGCCGTCTGTTGTTGAAGATATTGCGTAAACCGGTTCCATATCCAGATGGCTCCTTCATCGGTAGGCGAGAATTGTTTCTTCAGTCCTAAAGCCTGCCGGTATTCCGCTTCAAATTGTTCGTTGGTCGCTTCATTGGTCAGGCCTTTGGTCGTAAACGTGATGTTGTCTATGCTGTCGCCTTTTTGATAGATGGTTTGCAGGGTAGTGAACGGAACGAGAGCAGAAGGAGAAAAACTATTCTGGTCAGTATAGATGCCTACCACCTGATAAGATACGCCTTGCGCATTAAGGTACTTTCCGATAGGAGAAGTGTGAGGAAAAAGGTTCTTTACCGTTTTTTCATGTAGTACGATGATCTTTCGTCGCTCCTCCATGTCGCGTACGTTAACGAAACGTCCTTCTTTAATTTTGATAGCTTCAAGTGAAGGATAATTAGGAAAGACTCCGTTGATTCCGATGCTGACAGCTTCTTTTCCGTAAGTAAGAATGACATCTCCTTTACTGACGGTCGCACCGGTGTGAATGATGTGATCTGGAAATGATGTAGCAGTAAGTTCGCGGTCACTTTCTTTCAGGTAAATGCTGCGGCCCTCTTTCATACCTTTGTAAGGTTGTGAGGTTGTGCCTGGATAGATTTTCATGGAGTTCATAATCATGCCCTTCGACTGGTTTTCAAAAGCATGGATGAGACCGTTTCCGGCTCCCAATAATACAATTAGCATGAAAATGCCCCATGCTACGGAAAAACCAGTCAGCAAGGCGCGCAGTTTGTTGCGCATGATGGTTCCGTAGATTTCTTGTATTAATTCTGTCATGGTAAGTGTTTTATTTCATGAATCCGTTTTTGCCAAATGGAGATGCATTGTGGTCAATGTTGTCTTCTATGCGCTCTATCAGTCCGTCTTTGATATGGATGATTTTATCGGTCTGGTTGGCAACTCCGCTTTCGTGGGTTACTACTACGATGGTCAGCCCTTCTTTTTCATGCAGTTCCTTTAGAATCTGCATGACTTCCACCGATGTCTTACTATCCAACGCTCCGGTCGGTTCGTCTGCCAGAATAATTTCAGGTTTTGATATTAATGCTCGTGCAATAGCTACACGCTGTTTTTGTCCGCCCGACATCTCATTCGGAAGATGGTGAGCCCATTCTTTTAATCCCAGCTTATCGAGGTATTCCATAGCCAGCAGATTACGTTTTTTTCGGCTTACCCCTTGATAAAACAGGGGAAGAGCTACATTCTCCATCGCATTCTTGAAAGAAATAAGGTTGAATGACTGGAAAATAAAACCAATCATACGGTTACGGTATTCGGCTGCTTTGCTTTCACTCAGGTCGCGAATCAGTACATTGTTCAGATAATATTCTCCTGAATCATAGTTGTCCAGAATACCTAGAATATTCAACAAGGTAGATTTTCCGGAGCCGGAAGCTCCCATAATAGAAACAAATTCCCCTTTTCCTATGTGGAGGTCAATACCTTTAAGTACATGAAGGGGAGTGCCGTTGTAATAGGTTTTGTGAACGTTTTTTAAGTGTATCATTTGGTTTGTGTGAATTTATTCATTTATCAGGTTACGCAAAAATAAGAAAAGTGAAATGCTCCGAAAAATAATGCGTTAAAAATTTGCTCTGTTTTTACTGATTATTTACTTTTGTCCGTAGATAATTAACCCTAAATAGAGAAATGTCATGACAATAAGCATGGAAAAACCTTATGTAGTAGGTATGGACATTGGCGGAACAAACACCGTATTTGGTGTAGTAGACTCACGTGGTAATGTGTTGGCTTCTGATTCTGTCAAGACACAGCAATATGACAACATTGAAGATTATGTGGATGCTGTATGTAAGAAACTTCTTCCTCTGTTGTCGCAGTTTGGCGGAGCTGAAAAGATAAAAGGTATGGGAGTGGGTGCTCCTAATGGAAACTACTATAGCGGTACAATTGAGTTTGCACCTAACTTGCCATGGAAAGGAATTATTCCTTTGGCTTCAATGTTTGAGGAACGTTTGGGAATTCCGACAGCCTTGACAAACGATGCAAATGCGGCTGCTATCGGAGAAATGACTTACGGTGCAGCACGTGGCATGAAAGATTTTATCATGATTACTTTGGGTACTGGTGTTGGTAGCGGTATCGTTATCAACGGACAGTTGGTTTATGGTCATGACGGATTTGCTGGTGAATTGGGCCACGTAATTGTAGACCGTAACGGTCGTGCATGCGGATGTGGTCGTAAGGGATGTCTGGAAACTTACTGCTCTGCTACCGGAGTGGCTCGTACTGCACGCGAATTCCTGGTACAGCGTACGGAACCGAGTTTGCTGAGAAATATTCCTGCTGATGAGATTCAGTCAAAAGACGTGTATGATGCAGCAGTGAAGGGAGATAAACTGGCTCAGGATATCTTTGAATTTACAGGTCGTATTTTAGGACAGGCTTTGGCCGACTTTATTGCTTTCTCAAGCCCTGAAGCAATTGTATTGTTCGGTGGTTTGGCAAAATCTGGCGATTACATCATGAAACCGATTCAGAAAGCCATTGATGAGAATATCCTGAAGATTTATGCAGGAAAGACAAAATTATTGCTTTCTCAGTTGAAAGATGCAGATGCAGCCGTATTGGGTGCTAGTGCATTGGGATGGGAAGTAAAAGAGAACTAATTTATTTCGTAATCATAAAAAAACAGCCTCGGCAATTTGTCGAGGCTGTTTTTTATGATTACTTTTCAATGGTTATCTTGCAGGGCTGTTCGAGGGATTTTTTCCATTCTTGTGTGTAAGAGAACCAGGTCTGTGAGTCTGGAAATCCGAATGTTTCCTTGCGTGATGTAAACATGGTATAGTAGCGGAAACATTTTTCTTGCGGAGCACTGACTGTATAAAGGAAGTTTTCTTTGTCTTTAGCTTCTTTTCTGATGTATTTCTTCGGAATGTAAGTAGCCAGGCCGACAGTTTCTTTTTTGTATTTGATGGTGTCGCCTACGGGCCAGTCGGTGCCCCAGCTGGCAACCAGTCCTTCGTGATCGGAATACATGGTAGCACTGTAACCGATGTTTTGCACTCCTGTGCAGAATGTCTCTTTATCTAAAGGCTGGTCAAACAATACGTCTACTTGTGCGTCACGGTGTCCGGCATATAGTGTGTAACGGTTAATCATGTTCAGTTCCTTTCCCTGGTATTCCCAACCTTTTACTTCTGCATCAGCAATGGTACGTACCGGACCGCTGGCGATGAGGCGTTGTCCGCGGAAGGCAACGGGCTGAATGTCGGTAGCTTGTGAACCGTCCCATCCTCTTAATGTTCCGGCTCCGCAACTGCCTCTTACTAAAATTACATCATCTCCGAATCCTTTTTGTAATTGCTCGTCTGTAGGATAGAACATGCTTTCTTCTATTTCCAGGCCTTTATTGAACTTTCCGTATAAATCAGTTGTCTGCTTTTCGTTAAAATAGATACGGTAGGCAACCAGTTCACTTTCAAAAGCAATGCCATGGTGCTGTAGAATGGTATAAGTATAGCTGTCGCCTGGAGCGTATACAGCTGTACCGTGGGCATATTCATTCGATTTGGCTGTGCGGAACAGCATTTCTGCAAACACACGGGCTGGATAGGTCTTGTTTGTCTTGGCAGAGGAAAGAGTCAGGGTGAATACTTTTTTTGATTGCGCTGGCAAATTAGTTACGAAAGCCAGTTCATCAGCTCTTAAATCGAAGTTTAAATCGTCCAGCTGTGAAGGTATTTCATTGTTCCCTTCTTTCACAACGGCTGATTTAACGGTAAACCCTGTATTTAAGGAATGGATATCAATGACTACTGGTTCGTCTGTTTTAGCTGTCTTCCAAGGGTTTTCGACAATTACTTTGATGGTCTTTTCTGCTGTTTGAGCGAAAAGCATACTCCCGCTGTAGATGAAGGCGAGACAAAGAATGGAAAATTTTTTCATTGTAATAATGTGTTTATATATTAAGATTAATGTGATTCACGTATGTTTCTGTAAGCTATTATCCTCCTGAACATGCTGCCTTCACAGGGGACATGCAGGAGGATAATAAATCTAATTCTAACCTAAATAATATTATGAAAAACCTTTTTTATTCTGGATGCAAAAATAAGCTTTCTGTTTGATATATGCTTGCAATTTTTGATTTTATCAGTGAAAAAACTGAGCATAATTTTACGTGATTAAATATTTTGCCTCAATAAATGTAAATAGTGTAAATAAAGTTTGTATCTTTGCCCCAAATTTATAATTGAAAATAATATGAGTTATAATTTGCTGAAAGGAAAAAGAGGTATTATTTTTGGTGCACTGAATGAACAGTCTATTGCATGGAAAGTGGCAGAAAAGGCTGTAGAAGAAGGTGCCGTTATCACACTCTCTAATACCCCTGTAGCAGTACGTATGGGTGAGGTCTCTGCTTTGGCGGAAAAATTAAACTGTGAAGTGATTCCGGCTGACGCAACCTCTGTAGAAGATTTGGAAAATGTCTTTAAACGTTCAATGGAAGTATTGGGCGGAAAGATTGACTTTGTACTTCATTCTATCGGTATGTCTCCAAATGTTCGTAAAAAGCGTACTTACGACGATTTGGACTATGATATGTTGAGTAAAACATTGGATATTTCAGCCGTATCATTCCATAAGATGATCCAGTCTGCTAAAAAATTGGATGCCATCAATGAATACGGTTCTATTGTTGCTTTGAGTTATGTCGCTGCACAGCGTACGTTCTATGGTTACAATGACATGGCAGATGCAAAGGCTTTGCTGGAGTCAATTGCTCGTAGTTTTGGCTATATTTACGGACGTGAACACCATGTACGTATCAATACCATTTCTCAGTCGCCTACTATGACTACTGCCGGATCGGGAGTAAAAGGTATGGATAAATTGTTCGACTTTGCTAATCGCATGTCTCCTCTGGGTAATGCATCGGCTGATGAATGTGCTGATTACTGTATCGTAATGTTCTCTGACCTGACTCGTAAGGTAACTATGCAGAATTTGTTCCACGATGGAGGTTTCTCTAGCGTAGGTATGAGTTTGAGAGCTATGGCAACTTATGAAAAAGGTCTGGATGAATATAAGGATGCCAATGGCAATATAATTTACGGATAATATTGAATGTATCGGTTTATTTTTATATTATTGAGTGTAATCGTCTTTTCTGCTTGTCGTTCTGACAAGCAGAAAGACGATTTTTCGTTTTCAGAAATAAAAATAGCCCGATATGACCGTTTGCAGTATGAGGCTACTGTGCAAAATAGTTTCTTTTCTCTGCAGAGAATGAATACTGAATTTGCTCAGGAACCCCGTCTGTTAGTGGAAGATGTGCTTGATTTGGGCTCTGTAAATATGTTAGACATGAACGAGCGTTTGTGTACGTATTTCTCAGATTCCATATTGGTGCATTTGATGGAAGATGTGGGAGAGAAGTTCAAGGATGTCAGTAGCATTGAAGAGAATCTGACTCATGGATTTAAAAACTTGAAGAAGGAAATCCGTGAACTACCTGTTCCAAAGATTTATACACAGATTTCTGCTCTCAATCAATCTATAGTGGTAGGTGATAGTATTTTGGGAATAAGCTTGGATAAGTATATGGGAGATGATTATCCTCTCTATAAAAAATATTATTACGCCAACCAGCGTCGTTCGATGTCACCAGAATATATTGTGCCTGACAGCTTTACTTTTTATCTGCTGGGACAATATCCTTTTCTGTGGCTGGAAGGTCACCGATCTTTAATGGACATTCTATTGTATCGAGGAAAAATAGCCTGGACAGTGGAGAATGTGCTTGAAGGAGATAGAAGTGGAAAAACAGCTTTAGGTTACACCAAAGAGGAAGTCAAATGGTGTGAGCAGCATGAAGAAGAGCTGTGGAAAGAAATGAAGCTGAACCATTATATGGAAACTACCGATCCTATGGTAATCCGTTCTTGTATATCTTCTAATACGCGACTTTTATTTAATGGTGAGAAGACTCCTCCGTTCTTGGGAATATGGTTGGGTATGAAGGTGATAGATCGATATATGAAGAAGCATCCGGAGCTGTCTATAAAGCGTTTGCTAGAGAGAACGGATTATGCAGAAATGATAAAAGAATTAAACTGATTGACTTAAAGGATTCCTTATGGAAGTTGCGTTGTATTTGTTACCGGTCACTTTAGGTGATACGTCTATCGAGAAGGTTTTACCTGCTTATAATCGGGAGGTGATTGTCAATATAAAACATTTTATTGTAGAGGATGTACGTTCAGCCCGCCGTTTTCTAAAAAAAGTAGATGCATCTATCTGTATTGATGAGCTTACTTTCTATCCTTTAAATAAACATACTTCTCCAGAGGCTATATCTGGTTATCTGTCTCCTCTTGCAGAAGGACATTCTATGGGAGTTATCTCTGAGGCGGGTTGCCCGGCCGTAGCTGATCCAGGAGCGGATGTAGTGGCTATTGCTCAGCGACGGGGATTAAAGGTGGTTCCTCTTGTCGGTCCTTCCTCGATTATTCTGTCTGTGATGGGGTCTGGATTCAATGGACAGAGTTTTGCCTTTCATGGGTATTTGCCAATAGAGCCTGCTGAGCGTATGCGTCGTTTAAAAGAATTAGAGGGACGTGTTTATTCTGAAAATCAGACTCAGCTATTCATTGAAACTCCTTATCGTAATCACAAGATGTTGGAAGATATCTTGAAAACTTGTCGTCCCCATACTAAGTTATGCATTGCTGCCAATATTACTTGTGAAGGAGAATTTATTCAGACGAAAACAGTGAAGGAATGGAAGGGAAAGTTGCCGGAACTGAATAAGATTCCTTGTATTTTCTTGATTTACAAATAAAATTTATTTGAATTCTTTCCATACCTGGGCAACCATCTGTAGGCGTTCGCATTCTATTCTCAGTTCATTGCTGAATTTCTCTGGATTTTGCTTGATTTCTTCACAAGTAAAGAAGCATCCTTCTGTGAGTTTGAATTCATCTTTATGGCTGACAGGAAGTATATATAACTGTGTGAAAGCAGGAGCTATACTTTGCGCTCTGTAGCTCAGAATAAGTCTGGGGAGAGACTTTTTTTTCGTATATAAACTTCTTAGAAGATTTTGTTGATGTTTTTTGACCAGATGTTTAGCATAGCGTTGACTTTTTCTTAGTGGTCCTTCAAATAAAGACGCAATAGGGGCATCCCAAATGGATTTATTTTCGCTATGTGGAGCTAGATAGATTTTTCCATTACAAATTGGAATTATTCGGATAACATGCTGTTCCTGAGGTGAGTTTGCTGCAGCAACTTGTATTCCTATTATGTTGACAACCAAACAGATTACATAGATTAATGTGGGGATCAAATAAATAATTCCAAAGTTATTCTCAGGCGAAAAAGGTATTAGCTTGTTGTAGAGGAAGAACAAAACAATTAAGTGGACACTGGAAAAAATCACGATTATTTTTGCTTCCAATAAATAGGAGGAAGTAAAGTTCAGGTGGAACTTTCTTAAAAAATTCCGATAAATTTCCGGAGCTGTGACATGTATGAAGGCACATATCAGCAACATGAATTCTAATGAAGGAGTCAGACTGTTCTTCGGAATATAGTCATATCCGGTGAACAGTCTTAATAAAAAGCAAATACCAATACCTATAGTCCCCTGTAACAAGAAGAAATTAAGTCCTTTTAGTCGCAATACATCATAAAGTAAACCAGCAATGCTGATAGCTAGCCCTATTCCCAGCATTGCTGTTGTTGGGAAAAAATGAATACCTATCAGTGTGATAATGATAGGAAGTAAACCAAACGATACAATTTTGTCCTTATATTTAAGCAATAGATTCATAGTTGAAAAGCATCTGTTGATAAATTTTGAACAATCGAAAAAAGTAAATTGTTCATCATTTGCGTAGATGTTTTTCAGCATGATAAGAGGAGCGGACTAATGGACCGCTTTCTACAATTTCAAATCCTTTGGTTTCACCAATTTCTTTAAATTTTTTGAATTGATCTGGATGTATATATTCTGCTACAGGATAGTGCTTGGCGGTTGGTTGCAGGTATTGTCCGATGGTCAGTATCTGGCAGCCGTTTTGTAAAAGGTCATCCATCGTTTCTTCTACTTCTTCTGCCGTTTCTCCTAGTCCGACCATGATACCTGATTTAGCTTTTAGTCCATTCTCTGCAATTTGGTGGATGACTTTCAGACTAGTATCATAATCTGCTACACTTCTGACCTGTGGACTGAGACGTCGGACGGTTTCCAGGTTGTGTGAAAGAATATCGGGACGTGTTTCAATGACCTGTTGCAGTAATTCGCTGTGTCCTTGAAAATCGGGAATGAGCGCCTCTATGGTGGTGTCAGGGCATAATTTTCGGATGGCCATCAGGGTAGCCGCCCAGTGTGAGGCACCTAAATCCTTCAAATCGTCTCGGTCGACGGAGGTGATGACAGCATGGTCAAGCTTCATGAGCTGGATGGACTGAGCCACTCTGAGCGGTTCCTCCGGGTCCAATGGGAGAGGTCTTCCGGTTTGCGTATTACAGAACTTGCAGGAACGGGTACAGATGGCTCCTCCAATCATGAAGGTGGCGGTTCCTTTTCCCCAGCACTCACCTAAGTTGGGACAGCGTCCACTGCTGCAGATGGTATGAAGTTTATGAGTATCTACAATGCGTTTGGTTTCTGTGTATCGGGCATTGGTGCCAATCTGGATTTTTAGCCATTCAGGCTTTCTGATATGTGTCATAGTGGTAAGATAAAAGAACAAAGAAAAGCAGATGACACCAGTTTCTTGTTGCTGGTGTCATCTGCTAAAATGAAATATTATAGGTTCTGTAGGAAGAAATTAGCCACTCTGTTCATCAGGTGGTTGCGGGTATTTCCTCCGAAGATACTGTGATTACGGTTGGTGTAAATCTGCGTGTCAAACTGGATGTTTGCCTGTACCAGTGCTTCACTATATTCCATGAAATTCTGCAGGTGTACGTTGTCGTCTGCACTTCCATGAATGAGCAACAGCTTTCCTTTCAGCTTAGATGCCCGGTTAATGGCAGAAGAAGCCTGGTAACCGTCACCATTTTCTTTCGGTGTGCGCATGAAGCGTTCGGTATAGACTGAGTCATAAAATCTCCAGTCTGTCGGAGCAGCGATGGCTACTCCGGCTTTAAATGCGCCAGACCCTTCGCTCATTGACATCAACGTGTTGTATCCTCCATAGCTCCAGCCCCAGATACCAATACGGCTTCCATCTACGTAAGGCAGAGTAGATAAGTATTTAGCTGCTTCAGCCTGGTCGGTAGCTTCTTTCACGCCGATGGAAAGGTAAGTACATTTTTCGAATGCAGCTCCTCTACCTCCGGTACCACGTCCGTCCACGCAGACCATGATATAGCCTTTGTCGCACATTACAGCTTCGAACATACCCCCGTCACCGAAGCTTCCGATACCCCATTTGTCGAGTACCTGTTGAGAACCAGGACCACTATATTGGTGCATGATTACTGGATATTTCTTGGAAGGATTGAAGTTGGCTGGTTTCATCATCCAACCGTTCAGTTCTACTCCTTCACTGGTTTTGAAAGAGAAAAACTCTTTGGTCGGCATGTTCAGCTGCGCTGTTTTGCTTTTCAGTTTTTTGTTGTCAAGCAGTGTAACCATTTCCTGCCCCTTGTTATTGTTCAGTGTAATAAGGGTAGGAGTCTGTGCACTGGAATAGGTGTTGATGTAATAATTCAGGTTTTTGCTGAATAACGCATTGTTTGTTCCGGTACGTGTTGAAAGTTTGGTCTTCTTACCTTTGCCGTCAATCTTGTACACCGCAGTGCGCAAGGGGCTTCCTTCGTTGCTGGTATAATAGAAAACGTTTGCTTTCTGGTCCCATCCCAGGAAATCTTTTACTTCAAATTCTCCTTTTGTGATTTGTTTCACCAGGTTTCCTCCGATGGTATACAGATAAAGGTGGTTGTATCCATCCCGTTCACTCATCATCACAATATGTTCAGGATAGAAAGTGATGTCTGAGTAAGCTTGTTCTTTGATGTATTGTTCAGCCTCGTCGCGGATGGCCACTTTGCAGATGGCACTGCGTGGGTTGGCCATATAAAGGTCGAAGCGGTTCTGGTGACGATTCAATGTCATGATGGCTAGCTTTTCTGGGTCATCAGTAAACTTGATGCGAGGTACATAACCGTCAGAATCAACAGGAAGTTCCATTTTACGGGTTACACGACTTTTTATGTCAAAAGAATGTACGCTAACCTTTGAGTTTACGACTCCTGCTTTGGGATATTTGTAGTCATAGCTTCCTGGATAAGTGGTATATTCAGTTTTTTCCGGAGCCATACCCTTATACCATGGGAAAGAGTACATGGGAACCTGGCTTTCATCGAAGCGGACATATGCAATCATTTTACTGTCAGCGCTGAAATCGAATGCACGATTATAACTGAATTCTTCTTCATACACCCAGTCAGGAATACCGTTGAGCACCTTATTGTACTCTCCGTCTTTCGTTACTTGTGATTCGCTGTTACCGAAAAGCAGTTTGATAAGGTAAATGTTATTGTTGCGCACAAATGCAATCTGATGACTGTCGGGTGAGAACAAAGGAACCTGTTGCGGACCGTTGTTTGACAAAGGTTCAAGTGTACGGTTTCTCACGTTGTATATATAATATATAGCTGTGAATGAACGGCGGTAAATCGGCTTGGTTTCCGTTTGAATCAATATCAAGCTTTCGTCCGGTGACATGATATAGTTATCGAAACTTTTCAGCTTGTGGTTGCGGGCAGTCGCTACGTCAAAAATGGTGGCTACCTCCTTACCAGTCTTAAAAGAGTATTTGACAATTCGTTTGTGGTCCTTGCTGATTTGGGTGTAATGTTCACCGTCCAGCATCGGTTTTAATCCCTGTATACTTTGTGCGCGATAGGTACCGTTGGCTACATCCTGTAGCGTTACCTTTTGTGCCTGCAGAGTAACCAGGCACATTAGCGCATAAAAAAGTACAAAAAGTTTTTTCATGACTGTGTTATTTAAGTTTTACATTTATTCTTCTTTCTGAATTCCTTCTTCTGGTATAACTTCGGATGTTTTTTCTTCCTTGGGTTCTGCGGGCGTATTTTCCTTGTCTTTTATGCCGAACAGCCAGCGGAAGAAACGAACGATGAAGTTCCGTTTTTTCGGTTTGGCTTCTGTGGCTTCAGAAGTAGACAATGATGCAGCTGTTTCTTTTTGTATGGCTATGCTGTCAGCAGAGGCTACTAAAGTTGTATCCGTGATCAGTGTATCTGTGACCAGTGAGTCTGCGGATGGCATAGGGATAACCTGAAGAATCGTATCCTGCGCAAGAGAGTCAGTCGGAACTGAAGGTACCGCGATACTGTCTTTCTTTATTTCAGGAGCGGGTTTCGGAGTAACAGGAGGAGCTGGTTTCGGCTTCTTGAAAGGAACCGGAACAGAATATTTACAGCGTACGTTAACTCCATGTTCCTGTGCTGGAATCCAGTCGGGCATCACTATGATGGCATCTAAGGCGGCCGTATCCAAACGTGCGTCTAGCCCTCTTACAATGCTGGGAGAAGTGATACTACCGTCTTTTTCTACAATGAATTGAATCATGACTGCACCTTCTTTCTGAGTTTCCTCGGCCAGTTCCGTAGTATGCGCCTTTCTTCTGATATAGTTGAAGAAAGCTTTCATGCCTCCAGGATACTCTGGCATCTTCTCTACTACGTGATACACTCGGTCAGCTCCTTTCTTTGTCATTCGTATCTCTAACGGCTGGTTAGGGTTTTGTAAGAAAGACTCGATGTCAAGATATTTGTTTTCCATACGTTCTGCCCTTATCATGATCAGATGACTGTAATCCGCTTCAATGCTGAATTCGCCCTGTGCATTAGAGAAAGTTCGTTTTCCTGTACCCTGGATGCTGATTTCTGCATGAGGAACAGGTTTGCCTCCTTCTTTCAGCACGCCATTTACCAGTAATGTCTTGCCGCTTTGCTTGAAGCGTGCCAAATCCTCCGGACGGTCTATACGGATAATCGTATCTTGTGCTGCTTCGTCCAGTCGCAAGGATTTGATTGTTCTGTTCTTATCTGTCGGGAAGTAGAAATTGGCAGTACGAACGTAATTGTTGTCAGTGGATTGTTCGAAATCGATGAGACCTTGTTCGTCGCTGATATACTCGTTGCTGTAGCCTGCCACTTTCAGAATGATACCTTGTTGCGGCTCTCCTCCGGTATTCAGCACGGTAATTTGGAATCGCTGTTTCTTGTTTTCTAATGGAGAAGCCCCCACTTGAGTCAATGTAATCAGGTAACATATCAGCCCGGCGAATATATAAATAAAGTGTTTCATAAGCTCGTTTATAAATATTCGCAAAGCTACGAGTATTCTGGGGTATTCACTCTTGTTCAGGTGTTAATAAAGATAAATTATCCGGCTTGGTAAAATTTACGAAGCCGGATAATAGGAATAAAGTTTGGTTATTTGGATGTCTTTGCAACCAGCTTTCGTAGCCTGAACATACGCAGGCGCTCCATGGCATGTCGGCGGCTCAATATGATTTGTCGCCGGTAGACGATGCAGGTTGTGAAGAAATATACGATAGCTTGTATCCAAAGTGCCTGATATTCGACTAACACTTCCGGAAGAGTTGCGCCCATGTTGTTGATTCTTACAAACCCGTTGATACCAAACGTAGATGGGAATATCCAGGAGAATACTTTCCAGAATGTAGGCACGGCAGCTCCCGGCCAAGAGATTCCGGAGATAAACAGGAGCGGCACGGAGGTGAAGACATAAATCATTAGACACGACTCTCTGTGATGTATAAAGATGGAGCAGGTCATCGCAAAGAAAATGCATGCCAAGATGTAAGGCACCACAAAAGTCAGTAAGGTCATAGGTTGTGCAATTTGTACCAAATCAAACAGTTGCGGTACAAGGCAGAGTACATACGCAGCTACTAATGCATAAATCAGGAAATAGGCCAATGACTTTCCGCCTACAATGCGGAGCGTACCCTGATACTGCCGACTGATGGGGACCAAGTCTTTGAAGCGGTTATTCTCACGGGCAGTTCCTGCTGAAAGTCCGATGCCTAACAATAACGTCTGCTGTATAATCAGGATGAGCACAGCCGGAATCAGGAAGCTGGCAAATCCGTCTTGCGGGTTGAATAGCGATACATCTTCGTATTCAATGGGAGCCGTACTGACTTCATCCTGCCGTTCCGTTGTATTTCCCATCCGCTGTATCTGGATTTTTTTATTTAAGGTGAGTGAAGCGTTGGTACTTGCCAATACTAGTGCTTTGTAGTATAGCATACCACTCATGTCACAGTAAATACTGACTGTAGTCTGTTTGCCGGAAGCGATGTCTTTGCTGAAACTTTCCGGAATGTAGAGAATGCCATATACCCTTGTTTCTTTCAACAGGTTTTTCCCTTCTTCCATATCCGCACAATGCGACTGGATATGCACATCGGCGCTTGCATCAACCGTACGGATAAACTGGCGGCTGAGTGCCGTGTTGTTGTTGTCTATTACCGCTACAGGCACTTCGCGTACCACCTCATTGGTATAAATAAAGGCATATACCAGCGGGTAGGCCAGCGGGACAAGCAAGAAGAAAATAAGTACGCCCTGGTCTTTGAAAACGGCTTTCAGTTCCTGCTTGCATATATGGAAGAGACCTGCAAAGCCTTGTTGTATGGTTTGTTTTAACGATTCTTTTTTCATGAACGCAAAGGGTTAAGGAATATAGACATAATGCAGCATGGCCGTGCGTATTCTTTTTAGGAAGAAGAAAGGCAGGAGCATGAACAGCAGCAGGGCGGTAACGGCATGCCAGGCATAAATGACCGGATAACCGTTTAAGGCCAGATTCACGTAGAGCAGGAAGTAATGCCGCAAGGGGAACAATACGGACAAAGCCTGCAGTGTAGGGTGCATCGCCATGACCGGGAAAGTGAATCCCGAGATGGAGAATGAAATGACTCCCCACAGAGAAGCCGCACTCAATGCCAGACGGAGTGAACCGAACAATCCGAAAAGGAATACACCGAATGCTTGTGAGGCAAGCACCAGCAGCAGTCCGGCTAACAGCATCGGGAAAATCCCGCTATGACACGGATAGTGCAGAAATCCGTATAAGTACACGTTATAGAACGTAGCCATGATAAAGAACGTAACGGTTTGAGGAATCAATTTTCCCACCAGTGCCGTCACAATGGAGTTATCGGCCAGTTGCATCAGCTCCTTTGAAGTCTTTTCTTTTAATTCTGTTCCGATGGTATATACGGTAGTCAGGAAAATAAGCAGCATCAGGATACCCGGAAATAAAGTATTACACAAGTACACCGAGTAGTTCAGCCAGGGATTGTTCAGTGCATGGGTAGAAATGACTACAGGTTGCAGGAAGGCAAGTGCCTGATCTTCGGTAGCTCCTTTGGCTAATAGGGTTGCTTGCCCCACTGCCGCGGAGGCTAACTCCGACATGGTTCTCTGGTCTTTATAGAGTAAGGAACCTGCAATCAGGTAAGAATAGTTGACATAGAAGGACACTTTCGGCTGTCTGCTGGCAAGGGCTTCTTCGGTCGTTCCTTTTGGGATGTAATAGAACGAATAAATCTCACCGCGCTGTACGGCCTGCCTTGCTTCTGTGACACTTGGGTAATGAGCTACAATCTGGGTCTGCTGAAACGCATCCAGATTACGGATAATGTTGCGTGTCGTGGCGGTGTTGTCGAGGTCCACCACTCCTGCAGGCAGATTGGTCGGCAGCCCGTTTTCCATCAGGGTGGTGAAAAACAGGAAACAGAACAATGGAGCGATGACCATGCAGAACAGGTACATCGGCTTGGTTGCAATGCGGAGAATTTCTCTTCGCATCACTTTCAGGTAACATTGATAGGTGGTTGTCGACATGTGAATTTATTTTTCAATGATAGCAGACATACCCGGACGTAAGTTTTCTACAGGCTGCACGGGTTTTGCCTTTACTTCAAAAGTCTTCAGGTCAAACTGACCGGTGGTCTTGGTTGCTTTCCATGCGGCATACGTACCTAAGTCCTTCATGACTGTTACCTGAAATTCAGCTTCCTTTTCCAGAGCAGGAACGTAGGCTTTAATCTTGCTTCCTACGGTGAAATCTTTCAGAAAATCCTCACGTACGTTGAATGTCACCCACATGTCATCCAGTTGGGCTACGTTCATGATGGGAGCGCCTGTACCAACCAGTTCACCTACTTTCGGGAAAATTTCAGCTACTTCTCCATCGGCTACAGCCACCAGGTAAGTTTCCGATACGTAAGAAGAAACTTCGGCTACAGCTCCTTTCGCACGTTCTACCTGTGCAGCAGCCATGGCCTTGTCTTCACGCTGTGCACCATTCTTGGCCATTGTGTATTGTGCATTGGCGGCACGTTCGGTCGCCTTCATGGCATCGTATTGCGCTTTTGCTTCATCTCTTTTCTGTGCGGTCATCACCCCTTCTTCGTATAAGCGGTTCACACGGTTGTATGATTTTTCGGCAATCTCCAGTCCAGCTTTGGCTTTCTGCCACATTTCGTATGCAGCCTGCAGCTGTTCACTTCTTGTACCTCTCAAAGCCTTTTCATTTAGTGCTTGTGCAGCCTGTTCGGCAGCTTGTGCCTGTGACAATTTAGCCATCACGTCTGGAGCCTCCAGAATAGCCAGTGTATCACCCGCTTTCACTTTATCTCCTTCGCTGACAAAGAATTTCAGGATACGTCCCGGTACCTTGCTCGATACCCTGTATTCTGTGGCTTCAGCCTGGCCTTGTATGATTTCAGGACCTTTTCCTAATGTGAAGAATCCGATGATGCTGACGATAACGATTACGGCTAACAATGTAAAGAAAGCCAGCATGATATTGTTGCGTTGAGTCTTTTCCATATATCTGTATTATTTTAAAATTCCCATTGATTTGTTCAAATAAAGTTCACTCATTTTGACGTCTATCTGTGCGTCTATTTTTCCGGCTTGTGCTGAGAACCAAGCCGTTTGTGCTTCCAGCACATTGCTGGTTGGAATGACTCCTTCCTTAAATCCTAAATTGGCATAGCGCAGGTTCTCTTCCGCTTTCTCCATGTTTTTTTCGGCTAAAGCTAATTTCTTGGTCGATTCATTTACTTTATAGGAGTTCTGTGTCACCTGAAGTTCCACTTTTTCTTTGATATCTTCCAGTTTGTAGCGGGCGATGTTGGCTTCTGCCTTTGCGGCTTTTACCTTATAAATACCTTCTCCCCAGTGGAATACAGGAATTTTTACTACTACTCCGGCAGCCCACATGCCACGGAATTTATTTTCAAATCCGTTGACGAGCGATGGGTTGGTCACCAGATAATTGGCGGTCAATGCCACAGAAGGAAGGAAGTCCGCGCGGACTACGTTTACTTTCTGGCGATAGATTTCCGATGCTAATTCCAGACTCTTCAGTTCTTCACGGTTACTGAGAGCTGTGCTGACGTTCGCTTCCGTATAGGTGTTAGGAAGGGGTAAGTCTTTCATGCTTTCATCGGCCAGTTGGAAGTCGGTTTCCAATGGAAGACCACAGAGCTGGCACAAAAGCATTTTTGAGAGGTTCAAGCCATTGTCTACCTGAGTAAGCATCATTTCGGCTTCGTTTACCTTTACTTTAACGCTTAATCCGTCGGCTTTGGTAGCCACTCCTTCTTTTATCATCTTGTCTACGTCTGAATCCAGCTTCTGTACCAGCTCTAAAAAATTCTCTGCCAGTTTTTTCTTATTGACGAGTGAAATGATTTGCCAGTAAATCTGGTCCGTCTGTAGGATAAGGTCTTGCATGCCTGTGGCGTGCTGTGATTCAGCCAGGCGCTCTGCATATTTGGTAATCTTGTTGTAAGCTATGATTTTTCCGCCCATAAAGAGAGGCTGGGTGAGGGTCGCAGCTCCCACCGTCATGTTTCGGGTATCTGTACGGAATGCATCCACCAGGCCTTGTCCTACGGCGTTCAGGCCATCCGTTAATCCGGCTATGGCACCAGGTAGCAACCCTTGTAAGCCGGCAGCCAATCCGGGATTAGCAGCTGCAAGTTGTTGCATGGCAGCCTGGAACTCAGCCGACTGCATACCTTGTTGCAACTGGTTACCTAAGTTGGTACCCATGTTGCCGATGCTTTGCTTCTGTGCGTCACTGAGCAGGGATATTTCTTTTTGCGTGCGCATATATCCCCCCGTAAGATCAATCTTGGGCAGATAATTAGTGAATGCAGCCTTCTTCTCATAGTGGGCGGCATTGACTTTTTCTTGTGAAATTCGCAGCTCCTTGTTGTTGGCCAGAGCGAGTGCCCGGCAACTGTCCAGAGTAAGTACTTGTTGGGCATAACTGCTGAGAGTTGTGCCAAGCAGTAAGAGTAAACTTGTAATTTTTTTCATTACTGATGCTGACTTTTTATTTGGTTGCTTATGCAACATTGCAAATGTATGACATTAGAACAAATAGTCAAAGCGTTTTGTTGAAAAGAATCAGTAATAAATTTAATTTTTCTTAGTGTGTGTCTTATCGGTTACTTTTACTTTTTTATGCGATTGTAATGAGGCTTCTGGGCGATGGGGTCAACTAGTAATTGTACATGCTTGGAAGTCCGGCTACGGCTTAAAGTCGTGGCATCTTCTGATTCGTCCGGATTAGTAATTACCGGGAAACTTCCGTTGGCCATTTTATAGAGTACCGGTTGCAGAAGTTGATCTTCGGCTGAGCCGAAATCACCTAATTCACCTCCATAGTTTTCTTCTATTTCGTAATCCGGTAACAGGCCGTTTGTAAAATAGTCATAATATCCTTGTGAATTGCTCAAGTAGGTAGTAGTGAGCCACAACTCTATGCCTGGAGCTTCCGCATTGGTAAATAATTGCTGGGCCACATTCTTTCCGTAAGTTGCTGTTCCTACCTGATACAGGCGGCCTTCCATATAAGGCTTCAGGCAATTGATGACAATTTCAGAGGCTGAAGCCGTATTTCCAGATGTGAGAACATATAGATTTTGATAAGAGATACTTGTCTCTCCCGTCAATGAACTGGACTCAAAGTTCAGAGTCTCTGTTTTGTTGATTTTATCGTTGTAAATCATATTTAGGAAAGGCTGCCCTATTGCCGTAGTTGGAGCCAAAGCTGAGCAAAGCTGATGAGATGTGTTTACGTATCCTCCCGGGTTATAACGCAAATCCAGGATTATATCGTCAAACTGCTGTCCGTTCAATTGTGAAAAAACTTCCTTAAGAGCATCAGTGCTTTCTCCGAATTCGTTATATAACAAGTAAAAAGCTTTTCGTGTACCTGCAGAAATAATGCCAGATTTAAGTACATCCTGCTCTTCTACATAACGAGGCTCAGGCATTTGGACTACCCCTAGCGTATCGAATTCTATGTAGTTGAATTCCGGGTCATCCACATCTTCCGGATAAGGATTGTATTTACCCAATGTAAAACTGTACGCTTTTGTCGGTCGGGTGATATAAGTGGAATAATCACTTGTGGATATTTTCTGGTTATCTATGGCAATAATCCAGTCACCCCGTTTCAGTCCGGCTTCTTCTGCTGGCGAGTTAGGTTGTGTGTACAATACTCTCAGCGCATTTGTTCCTCCGTCAGTACGTACCAAGGCCGCTTCAAAACCGAAGCAAGGATAGGTGCTGGTGGCACGCGAGGTAGTAAACACGGAGTCTACATGAGAAAACACATACCCGTTTTTCTGATCTTTGGAAGAGGCGGCTGAAGTTAAAAATTCAGCCGGTTTTTTAAAGAAATCCAGTTTTTCCTCTGCCGGAATATCTTCATAGAAAAGATAGTTTTCCTGCATCACCTCGTAAATCCATGTCTTGGTAGCAATCAAGGCATAATATTCTCCCGAGCGGTCTTCTCCGCAGGAAGATAGCACCCCCATAAGTGTAAGGCAGCTGTATATCAGGTGACTGATGTGCTTTCTCATGTGCTTAAAAATTATTTCATGCGGAATGAACCCTGGCCAATCATATTGCCGTCGGCAAATATATAGATATGGTATGTACCGGCTGGCAGGAATTCTTCTACATCCCAGTATACAGTGACACTCTGTTCTTCACCCGTATATTCAATGTATTTCTTAATAGAATAGCTGATATTACGGTCTTCAAACTTAAACTGGTTGCCCGGATTCTTGGTTAGTATCTCGTTATCCGGTTTGGCAATACGAATATAGAGGGTCTTGTTACCTGTTTGTGCAGTAATATTCTTGACAATAGTAAATGAAATAGCGATTTTCTTGATATTCTTTACGCGCTCTGTTTCGCGTCCTCTTTTGTTCAGTGTCTGCACTTGAATGTTGGTAGCATCCAGCTGTGCGGCCAGTGTAACTTTTTCGTTCAGATTCTTTGTCTCTTGTGACAGATTGGAAATCTGTGCAGTAGCAGCAGTATATTTACTTTTTACTTCCTGATTTTCCTGCATTAAGGCAGCATTGATTTTGTTCAGAGAGTCTATTTGCATTACATAGCTTCGCAATACGGCCCGTACGGTTTTCAATTCTTTTTTCAGTCGCATAATCTCGGCTGCATCACTGGTCTTCACCTGACGCAACTCTTCCAGCAAGCGCTGTGTTTTCAATTTCTCGCTTTCCAGTTTCTCACGCAAGGAGTCGTTATTTATCTGAATCTGCAATTCATCGTATTGGGTAGCAAACGTGCTGTATTCATTTTCCATTTCTTGTTTTTCCACCGCAAAGAGCTGACTCATTTCTTTGTTTTTACGGGCTTCATTTACGGCAAAGAATGATACTGCAGCCACAATGACAGCCAATATAATGATGGTGATGATAAATTTTTTATTGTTCATGGTTTCAATTTTTGCATTTGGCGCAAAAATACAATATTTATAGATACCTTCTTTTTATTTTTAGAAAAATTATGGGGATACAAGGATGGCAGGCAGGCTTTCTCCTTTTTTCCACAGACAGAAAGAGAGGTCGGGATGAAGTTGGGAGCCGCTGCCTAATACCCATTGGTTTAATACTTGGGGCAATGTTTCTTCTGTAATAGATTGCTGAGACCCGTATTTCATGAGAGAATCGGAGGGTGAACTCGTATAATTGGTGCCAACTGGGGCCTTCGTATATGCTTGCGGATAGAAACAACAACGAATAATGTTGGATTCTTCTGCTACCAGGCTGATAGCATTACATTTGCTGGTGCTGCTTGCACTCCCTGTGATATAGCAATTCTGTATCTCTCCATCTCGGGTTCTGTTGCAAATAAGTCCACCTCCTAATTGTACTTTGCTGAAGTTACAATTGCTGACGGCACAGTTCATAATTTTTCCACCATAATTATAACGTGTAATTCCATTACCATAATTAGTCGCGATTTTTAGATTGATGTTGCCTATATGACAATTTATGATATTTCCTTCGTTACGGGAAGATATACTCCCGAATTCGTTCTTTTTATCAATTTGTTCAATCTGGCAATTGCGTATGATGCAGTTCTCTATTTTTCCTTTGTTGATACCTGCCAGAAATGATGATTTGTTGGTATCATCTGGATTATTGTATACAGCCTGGTTTATGATTAAATTTTTGATAGTTGCTTCGGCGGATATTCCACTGAAAAGACCGGAATAATAATAGCCGCTGGTCGGGTTGGTGTATTGTAAGTCATTCAGACTATGCCCTTGTCCGTCGAACACATCATTGAATAGTCTTTTTTGTGAGGTGCTGCTTGTGCCATACATTCCAATCATTTGAATTTGCGCTGATTCTTCAGCTGTAAAAGTCAAGTCATTAAGCAGGTAATAGGTCATGGTTTCTCCAGTCTTTTCGCCAAATTCTTCCAGACTTCTGCCTTCGTAGCTTTCTCCGTTGATTAGATGAGTGAAGGCGATGAAATCTTCTACAGTGGAAATTCCGGGGCTTTCACCGCTTTGCTTTATGGGGCACGTGTATTCGTGGCCGGATGCAAAGGTGTATTCATTCAGTTGCGTTTCATGCACTTCTCCTGTGGTAGTATGAATGCGTATGGCAATGGATAAAGTGGCTGGAGGAATCAGGAAAACGTATGCACCTCCGTCGTCTTTTTTCATAAGAATGGGGGTGTCTGATTGCTGGCAGGATATTTCTCCTGTTTCAGGCGTAATATTTATGACAGATAGGGAGGGAATAAATTCTATTTGGTCAATCAGGCTGTTCAGTTGGCTGGATACATTGAATATGATACGTGCAAACAAATGCCGGAAAGATAGATTGATATCATTTCCATATGTGGTAGTGCTTGAGGCGTAAAGCTGGTCACATAAATTACCTTCCTGATAGAAAGACTGATGGCTTCGATACAAAGGAGGATAGTAGGACATTGTGATGGCTTGCTGTTGTGCGTCCTCCCATTTCAGGTCGGTGTCTCCTTCCCAGGCAGTTCCGTTATAGGTGAACAGAAGTTCATCGGCATGGATACCTCCTTGGCTGTAAAAGGTTATATTGCTTCTTGTGGGTAATGTTTCGTTTGTTTCACTGAGTCTGCTGTGTGAATGAGAATTGAAATACCCTATTTCATTGCCTTTGATGTGTAATGTGTGGTGGCTGGTTTCAATCATTTCATTTGTACATCCACCCGTCAGTAAAAAAAGTATTGTCCAAAAGATGTTTCTTTTCATAATTGCAGTTTTGTTATATTAACGTAAATTCCTTTTTCCGTTTCCACTTTTTGAGGGTAATTTTGGTCAAAGTTGTGCATTACATTGAAAAACTTTACCTTTGCATTGATTAAAGGAAACGTTTCACGAAAATATGGGAAAAGGAAAATTAGCGAAATTCGCAGATATGGCGGAATATCCGCATGTGTTTGAATATCCGTATTCGGTGGTAGATGACGTGCCGTTCGAAATGAAAGGCAACTGGAACCGTGATTTCTTCAAGAACGACCATCCGATTGTGCTCGAACTGGGATGCGGACGTGGTGAATATACCGTGGGGCTGGCACGCCGCTATCCGGAAAAGAACTTTATAGGGGTCGACATTAAGGGAGCGCGTATGTGGACCGGAGCGACCGATGCATTGAAGGAAGGATTGACAAACGCAGCCTTTTTGCGGACGAACATTGAAATTATCGACCGTTTCTTTGCCCCGGGAGAGGTAAGCGAAATCTGGCTGACTTTCTCGGACCCTCAGATGAAAAAAGCGACTAAGCGACTGACATCTACCTATTTTATGAACCGTTACCGTCGTTTCTTGGTACCGGACGGACTGATACATTTAAAAACGGACAGTAATTTTATGTTTACCTATACGAAGTACATGATTGAAGCCAATCATTTTCCGGTGGAATTCATGACTGACGACTTGTATCATTCCGGTATGGACGATGATATTCTCAGCATCCGCACCTATTACGAACAGCAGTGGCTGGACCGCGGACTGAATATCAAGTACATCCAGTTCCGCTTGCCGCAGGATGGTGAGTTGCAGGAGCCGGATGTGGAGATTGAGCTGGACGATTACCGGAGCTATAACCGGAGTAAGCGCAGCGGACTGAAAACAAGCAAATGATTCAAAACTGAAAAAAGATATGACACTTTATCCGAAATTGATTATGGACGCACTGGCTACGGTGCGTTATCCGGGTAACGGAAAAAACATTGTAGAAGCGGAGATGGTGGCCGACAATCTTCGCATTGATGGCATGAAGGTGAGTTTCTCGCTCATTTTTGAGAAACCGACCGACCCGTTTATGAAATCGGTAGTCAAGTCGGCCGAAACCGCTATTCATACGTATGTATCGAAAGAGGTAGAGGTAACGATTGCTACCGAAAGCAAGCAGGCCGCTCGTCCGGAACCGGGCAAGATGCTGCCGCAGGTGAAGAATGTGATTGCGGTATCTTCCGGAAAAGGAGGAGTAGGAAAGTCTACCGTAGCAGCCAATCTGGCTGTGGCATTGGCTAAGTTAGGCTATAAGGTCGGTCTGCTGGATGCCGATATTTTCGGTCCTTCTGTTCCGAAGATGTTTCAGGTAGAAGATGCCCGTCCGTATGCAGAAGAAGTGGGCGGACGTGATTTGATTGTACCGGTAGAGAAATACGGCATTAAGTTGCTTTCCATTGGTTTCTTTGTAGACCCCGACCAGGCTACACTCTGGCGTGGAGGTATGGCCAGCAACGCCCTGAAGCAGTTGGTGGCAGATGCCAACTGGGGTGATTTGGACTATTTCGTGCTGGATACACCTCCGGGCACCAGCGACATTCACCTGACCTTGTTGCAGACATTGGCCATTACGGGAGCCGTGATTGTCAGCACGCCGCAGCAGGTGGCATTGGCCGATGCGCGTAAAGGTATCAATATGTATACCAACGACAAGGTAAACGTACCTATTCTCGGTCTGGTGGAAAATATGGCCTGGTTTACTCCGGCAGAACTTCCGGAAAACAAATATTACCTGTTTGGTAAGGAAGGAACCAAGCGTCTGGCAGAAGAGTTGAATGTGCCGTTGCTCGGACAGATTCCTATCGTGCAGAGCATCTGCGAGAGTGGTGATGCAGGAACACCTGCTGCCCTCGACGAAAACTCCATGACCGGTATGGCCTTTATGGAGCTGGCACGCAATGTGGTGACGCAGACCGAAAAGCGTAATGCCGAAATGGCTCCTACGGAAATCGTACATACGCATTGATTAAAAAATGTAAATAAGAGCGGTGGCAGAAAATGCGCACCGCTTTTTTATGCCCTTTCCAGGCACTTTCTTGACGGGTTGTCGGGGTTGTCACCGGTTTTTTAAACTTTCTATATACAGGTGTGGAAAAATATAAGCGTTGTATTTTTCCACACCCCGCGTATATATACTTTATAAAAATGCCTGCCAACCCCGGCAACCCGTCAAGATTCGTCTTTTTCTCCTCCCTTTAGGGGCCGTTTTTCTTGTCTTTCAAAACGCCCTTGCGTTCAAATTAAAACGCACTTGCGTTTAAGGTCAAACGTCCTTGTGTTTCAAGTCAAACGCACTTGCGTTTTAGATTGAACGCACTTGCGTTTTTTTGCCTGCCGATTTGTTTAAAAGTTCGAAATAGTTATCGGTTGGATTTATGTGTATGAGTTACTCTCTACGTGGGGAGTATTTTAAATATAATCATCTTTAAATTCCAGTTTTAATTGGATAGGGTTGGAACGGACAGCGTTGGCTAACTCATGTTCTTCTTTCGGGTTGGAAACCGACAAGCCTAACAGGCGGATCGGATGCTGACTGTAGTCCACACCTTTCAATAGCCGTTTGGCCAGTGGGAGAATGTCGTCCAGGCGTTGGAGTGGCCGTTCCACACTCATACTGCGGGTGATTTGGGAGAAGTCGTCGAACTTCACTTTCAGCGTGAGGGTATTCCCTTTAAAATCCTTGGCTTTCAGCCGGTCGGTGAGTTCGCGTGCCACATGATACAGCTCGATGATGAGTGACATTTCTGCCGAAAGGTCTTTTTCCAATGTATGTTCACAGCCGATAGATTTGCGGATGCGTACAGCTTCTACCGGACGGTCGTCCATACCACGGGCAAAGTTGAAATAAATTAATCCGTTTTTCCCGAACTGCCGTTGCAGCATTTCCAACGAGCATTTACGCAGGGTCTCTCCGTTATAAATACCTAAGGTGTGCATCTTTTTGGCCGTAATGGGGCCCACTCCCCAAAAAGCTTCAATAGGCAACCGGCGGATAAACTCATCGGCCTGGTCGGGGTGAATGGTACAAAGTCCGTCAGGCTTTCGGTAATCGGAGGCGATTTTAGCTAAGAATTTATTGTAGGATACACCGGCTGAGGCCACTAAATGAAGTTCCTGGCGGATACGTTGCTTGATTTCTTTGGCTATATCCACCGCCAATGGAATTCCTTTCTTGTTTTCCGTGACATCCAGAAACGCTTCGTCCAGCGAGATAGGCTCGATGAGGTCGGTATAGTCGTGAAAGATTTCATGTATCTGTGCAGACACGCTTTTGTAAACTTCCATCCGTCCCTCCACGAAAATCAGTTGCGGACACAGTTTTTTCGCTTTCTGTGAAGACATGGCCGAACGTACGCCAAATTTACGGGCTTCATAGCTGGCGGCAGCTACCACTCCTCGTTTCTCTGCATGCCCCACGGCGATGGGCTTTCCGCGTAGTTCCGGGTGGTCGCGCTGTTCGACCGACGCATAGAAAGCGTCCATATCAATGTGGATAATTTTTCGTTCGGTGTGCATGAATGAGTGGATAGCTTTTCTGCAAAAAAACAAAACATTCTTGGGAAATCCTAAAAATCATTTGTATTTTTGCTGTTTGTAAAATGGTTTGGATGACTTTTTTGACAGCAAAAAATAAAGAAATATGATGAAAGATGAGATTAAGAAAGCCTGCGAGGTATTGCAGAAGGGGGGAGTGATTCTTTACCCGACGGATACCGTGTGGGGAATAGGATGTGATGCGACGAATGAAGAGGCGGTGAAACGCGTTTTTGAAATAAAGCAGCGGGCTGACAGCAAGGCGATGCTGGTGCTGGTAGACAGTCCGGTGAAGGTGGATTTTTATGTACAGGATGTGCCTTCCGTAGCATGGGACTTGATTGAAATGACTACGAAACCTTTGACCATTATTTACGATGGAGCGAGAAATCTGGCTCCGAATCTGATTGCAGCCGACGGCAGTGTAGGTATTCGTGTCACCTCGGAGGAGTTTTCCAAACAACTTTGTTTCCGCTTCCGCAAAGCCATTGTATCTACGTCTGCCAATATCAGCGGACAGCCTGCACCGGCCGTGTTCAGTGAAATCACGGAAGAAATCAAGCAGGCGGTGGATTATGTGGTGGATTACCGTCGGGAAGAAACCGGTCACCCCAAACCGTCCAGTATTGTCAAATTAGGCAAAGGGGGCGTGGTAAAAATTATTAGAGAATAAATTTTTTCTTTCATGAAAGTTGTAGACGAGAAGAACAGCTTGCTCCAGGGCTTTCTCCGTTGGAGGGAGAGACATATAAAGGACAAGCAGTTTGTATTGATTTTAAGCTTTTTAGTCGGAATCTGCACGGCGCTGGCCGCTTGTCTGTTGAAGTTCCTGGTAGAGTATATCAAGGAGTTCCTGACAGAAAACTTTGATTCTACAGGAGTAAACTGGTTGTACTTGGTGTATCCGGTGGTAGGTATCTTCCTGACCGGACTGTTCATTCGAAAAGTGGTGCGTGACGACATCAGTCATGGTGTGACCAAAATTCTGTATGCCATTTCGCGTAAGCAAAGCCGTATCAAGCGGCATAATGTATGGTCTTCCGTTTTTGCTTCGGCCATTACCATCGGTTGTGGTGGATCGGTCGGTGCCGAAGCGCCGATTGTGCTGACCGGTTCTGCCATTGGTTCGAATTTGGGCAGTATTTTCCGTATGGACCACAAGACGCTGATGCTGCTGGTGGGATGTGGAGCCGCTGGAGCGGTTTCGGGTATCTTCAAGGCACCGATTGCCGGTGTGGTCTTTACGCTGGAGGTACTGATGATTGACCTGACCATGGCTTCTTTGCTTCCCTTGCTGATTACCAGTGTGACGGCAGCTTCTGTTTCTTATCTGCTCACAGGTACGGAAGCCATGTTCCAGTTTCACCTGGATTATCCGTTCTCTTTGGAACGTATTCCGTATGCCATTGCATTGGGCATTTTCTGTGGACTGGTGGCCTGGTATTTTACCCGTTCCATGAACTGGATTGAGAATATTTTCCGCCGTTATAGTAATCCGTATGTGAAATTCCTGATTGGAGGAGCCATGCTGAGTATATTGATTTTTCTGTTCCCGCCGTTGTATGGTGAAGGTTATGACACCATTTCCCTGTTGCTCAATGGACGGTCGAATGCCGAATGGGACACGGTAATGAATAACTCTCTTTTCTACGGAAATTCACAGCTGTTGGTGGTGTATTTGCTGTTGATTATCTTGTTTAAGGTATTTGCCTCGAGTGCGACCAACGGTGGTGGCGGTTGCGGTGGTATTTTTGCACCGAGCTTGTTCCTGGGATGTATTGCCGGCTTTGTGTTCTCTTATGTGTGCAATGAGTTCCAGTTGGGAGGTACATACATTCCGGAAAAGAACTTTGCCCTGATGGGAATGGCGGGACTGATGTCGGGCGTCATGCATGCCCCTTTGACCGGAGTCTTCCTGATAGCCGAGCTGACCGGTGGATACGGTTTGTTCCTGCCGCTGATGATTGTGTCGGTCTGCGCGTACCTTACTATTATCGTGTTCGAGCCGCACAGTATCTATTCTATGCGTTTGGCGAAGAGTGGAGAACTGATTACGCATCATAAAGATAAGGCGGCTTTGACCATGATGAGCATGGAAACTGTCATTGAAACAGATTTCCAGGTGGTTCGTCCGGATATGGATTTGGCGGAGATGGTGAAGGCCATTTCGAAATCCGGCCGTAATCTGTTCCCGGTGGTAGATGTACGCAATGAATTGATTGGATTGGTAATACTGAACGACATTCGCAATATCATGTTCCGTCAGGAATTGTATCACAAATACCGGGTAGAGAATTTTATGGTCACTCCAAAAGCCTGCATTATTACGACAGATTCAATGGAAGACGTGATGGATAAGTTTGATAAGACGGGCTCCTGGAATTTGCCGGTGGTAGACGAAGACAACAAGTATATCGGTTTTGTATCCAAATCGCGCATCCTTTCTACTTATCGTCAGGTGATGGTGGATTTTTCAGCAGAATAAACAACGAAAAGAAATATGGAGAAGAAAGATTTACGAATTGTATATATGGGCACTCCTGAATTTGCCGTGGAGAGTTTGAAACGGCTGGTGGAAGGAGGCTATCAGGTGGTGGGGGTCATCACCATGCCCGACAAGCCGATGGGACGGCATGGCAGCGTGCTTCAGCCGAGCCCGGTGAAACAGTATGCCGTGTCGCAAGGATTGAAGGTACTTCAGCCGGAAAAGCTGAAGGATGAGAATTTCCTGGCCGAGCTGAGAGACTTGAAAGCAGACTTGCAGATTGTGGTAGCTTTCCGTATGCTGCCGGAGGTGGTATGGAACATGCCGCGTTTGGGTACATTCAATCTGCATGCCTCTTTGCTTCCGCAGTATCGTGGCGCAGCTCCTATCAACTGGGCGGTAATCAATGGTGAAACAGAAACAGGTATTACTACTTTCTTCCTGAAGCATGAGATTGATACGGGTGAGATTATTGATCAGGTACGTGTGCCCATTGCGGATACGGATAATGTGGAGATTGTGTACGACAAGCTGATGCACTTAGGGGGAGACCTGGTGGTGAAGACAGTGGATGCCATTCTGGAAGGAAATGTGAAGACCATTCCACAGGAACAGTTGGCTGCTGCTACGGAACTTCGTCCGGCTCCTAAAATCTTCAAGGAAACTTGTCGTATAGACTGGCAGGCCGGAGTGAAAAAGGTATATGATTTTGTACGTGGTCTTTCTCCATATCCTGCTGCATGGACGAAATTGCATCAGGGTGATGCTGCTCCGTTGGCATTGAAGATTTTTGAAACGGAGAAAGTCTTTGTCGCACATAATCTGAAGCCCGGTAGCATTGTAACCGATAAGAAGACATGTTTTCAGATTGCTTCTACTGACGGGTTTGTCAAAGTGCTGTCTTTGCAGCTGGCAGGTAAGAAACGAATGGAGGTAGCTGACTTCCTTCGCGGGTACCGCCACGTGGAAAATTCCTTTGTAGAATAAAGAATATGGCAATATTTATTTGTGCAGGGTGACGGTATGTATATCGTCGCCCTCTTTAATTTTATATAGAATGCGGAAACCCTTGAAAGCAGAGTCCTGATATTGCGGAATGCTGGAAAGCGTAAAGGAAACTACTCCCCAATAGGAGTTGATTTGCAAGTCTGCTCCCGGGTTATGGCGTAACTCTACCGGCAGCAATCCATTTTCATCCAGATGGGCATTTTGTGGAACCAGTAAACTGATACGATGGCTGATGTTGCTGTTATTTCCTCCAATTTCATATTGGATATTTAGATGTTCTTTGCTGATACTGGAAGAAGTAATGCATATCGGGGCTGTGCCGAATATATCATTGATTGATTCAACTGTTTCTTCAGGAGTTATACAATCAGCATCTTTTGTCAGTACTTTGTAAAGGCTGATGATTTCTACTTTCTTAGCTTCAGAATTATTGTTTTGTTTATTTTTATCAAGAAATAAAACTTCTAGTAAAACTCTTTGGCCTAAGATGTTCACTTTGTTGTCTGTAAAGATATGGGTGTTAACGGGAAGTAAAGCACCATAAGTGTCAGAGTCTATTGTGAGTTGTTCGGTGTTTACTACAGTTCCCAATGTGGAAAAGCTGCCACTGCTTGAGGATAGTAGAAGTTGGTCTTCTTCTTCAACAGAACAAGAAGAAAAGTGTCCGTATAGTAGAAGTAAAAGTATGTATGTGATGTATTTTGTATATCTCATAATTTAGTTGGATTTTTCATGTAAATAAATGAAATGATTTTCGGATACTGCACCTTTTTTAGTTAAAAACATTTTAATGACGATTTTAATTAGAAAAAGGTGCAGTATTTTTGTGTATTCATCATTTATTAACCAAAGCACGATAAGCTGAATATGACAGAAGAAGAATTAGCGTCGAAATGCAAGCTGGCAGATAATCAGGCTCGCAAGGAGTTGTACGAGCTGTATGGCGGTTCGCTGATGGCTATTTGTCTTCGTTATATCGGGGACCGGGAGGCTGCAGAGGATGTGTTACATGATGGGTTTGTCCGGATATTCCAATCAATTGGGCAGTTTACTTATCAAGGTGTAGGTTCTTTAAAAGCTTGGCTTTCGCGTGTGATGGTCAATGAAGCGTTGGGGCATTTGCGAAAACGCAATCAACTGGCTCAGCAGGAAGTTTTGATGGAGCAGTTGCCTGATACGGAAGAGGATGATGAGGGAGTGGGTGATATTCCTCAAGCTGAATTGATGAAAATGATTGCTGGACTTCCCGATGGGTATCGTACGGTATTCAACTTATATGTGTTTGAAGATAAAAGTCATAAGGAAATTGCGCAGATGCTGGGAATAACTGAGCATACTTCTTCTTCTCAGTTTTATCGTGCAAAGACTTTATTGGCAAAGAAAATAAATGAATATAGAAAGAAATTATAGGCAATGAAGAGCGAGAAAGAATGGATAGATAATTTACGTAACCAGATGGAGGGCTATTCTGAACCTCTTCCTGAGGGGCTTTGGGATAAGTTGTCCAAGGAACTGGAGGAACCTAAAGTTCCGAAGGTAATTCCTCTATGGAAACGTTGGCAAGTGGCTGCGGCGGTGCTGGTGCTGCTGGTGTCTTCACTGACATATTGGTTCTGGTCTTTTCCGCAGGCTGATTTTCGTAATCAGGAACTGGCCGTAAAGGTGAAGGATACTCCTTTGCCAGAGTATGTGCCTCTTCAAGAGGAGCGGATGGCAGAAACTGAGCTTGTAGAAACATCTTCTGAAAAATCAGTCTCTCTCTTAGCTCATACTCCGCTTATACAGTCTGTGGAGAATAAAGAAGAGGTAGATCCAGTTTCTGCTATTTCGGAAATGGATCAGGAAGAACCTGAAGAAGTGGCGAAAGAGAATGTGAATGTAGAACAAGAGGTTACCAGAACACCAACAGAACGAAGCAGAAGCATGAAAGAAAATCGGGCAGCTGATCGTGAACGTATGGAACGTAATGCCATGGCACTGAAAAATAAGTCGGATAAGTCTTCTGGATTCTCGGTTGGAGTTGGAGCAGGCAATACGCCTTATAGCTCGTTGAATACATTTGATGGAATGGGTAGTTTTGTGGCTCGTTCGGCTTATTATACTTCTTCTGATTTGAATATGTCTCCAATAAGTAATGGAGGACTGGCTTACAGTCAGGTCTTGTTGGAGAATGCGATACAAACTCCTCAGACGAGTGTGAAGCATCATATGCCTGTCACGGTGGGGCTGACAGTTGCCTGGCATTTTCATAAAGACTGGGCATTGGAAACAGGATTAAATTATACACTTTTATCTTCAGATATTTATTCCGGTTCCAAATCGTATGTGGAAGAGACCCAGAAATTGCATTATGTGGGTATACCGGTAAAACTGCATCGTTCTATTTGGAAAAATAGCTGGCTCTCTGTATATGCGTCTGCCGGAGGAGTAATGGAGAAATGTGTATCAGGTAAGCTGGAAACTGTTACCGTGACGAATGGAGGTAATCGTACGTCTGAGAACACATCATTGGATGTGGATCCGCTTCAGTGGTCAGTGACTGCAGCAGCCGGAGCGCAAGTGAATTTTACCTCACGTTTTGGATTATATGTAGAGCCCGGAATTGCATATTATTTTGATGACCATAGCGGAGTAGAAACCATACGAAAAGAACACCCTCTTAATTTTAATTTGCAGTTAGGCTTACGCTTCAATGTGACCAAATAAGTTTTTATAGTTGATTTATTAGAAAAGATGCTTATCTTTGTTGAAAAGAATCTGATTAACTAAAATAAATCGATGGAAAAAATTATGGTAGCTCCTTCCTTGCTCTCTGCAAATTTTGCTGATTTGAAGAGTGACTTGGAAAAAATAAATCAAAGTGAGGCGGACTGGTTGCATCTGGACATTATGGACGGTGTGTTTGTGCCCAATATTTCATTTGGTTTTCCTGTATTAAAATATGTGGCTGAAATTAGTCAGAAGCCGTTGGATGTGCATCTGATGATTGTGCAGCCGGAAAAATTTATTCGTGAAGTAAAGAATTTGGGAGCCATGATGATGAATGTACACTATGAAGCTTGTCCTTATCTGCATCGCGTTATCCAGCAGATTAAGGAAGCTGGAATGAAGGCGGGAGTTACGCTGAATCCGGCTACTCCGATATCTGTATTGGAGGATATTATCACAGAGGTGGATATGGTGTTGCTGATGAGTGTCAATCCAGGATTCGGTGGCCAGAAATTTATTCCTAATACATTTAAAAAGATTGCGCAGCTTCGCGAAATGATAACGCGTAACGGGGCTTCTGCCCTTATCGAGGTGGATGGAGGTGTTAATCAGGAAAATGCCCCTCTTCTGCGGCGCGCTGGAGCAGATGTGCTGGTGGCCGGCAGTTCTGTATTTAATTCTCCAGACATGATTAAAGCTATTCAGCAATTGAAATATGTGGAGTAAGTATTGGGAGCCTTGCATTCTTTAATAGCATACCCATTGTTCCGGTTGACTATTTGTCTGGCAACCGGAATTTTTTTATTCGACACATTGTGGCCGGAAAATTTTTCATGGTCATATTGGGTTGCGATATGGTTACTTTTGGTTATTGTTTGCGGAGGAGTGTTTTGGTTTTCCCGATGGAGATGGCGCTGGCTCTTTGGAGTGATGGCTGGCATGGCTTTTTTCTTATGGGGAGGAATATCGGTAGTCCATCAAAGAGAAACAGTGCAATATGATTGGGATGGAGAGCCTGCTATATATAAAGGTATAGTGGAAAGTGTGCCGGAAGTCAGGGGGAAAACATTTCGGGCGGAAGTGCGTGTAGATGTCCAACGGTTGTCAAACGGAAACTGGAAAAGAATAGACCGGAATATTCTTTTGTCATGGATGCCGGATTCTTTATCAAAACCTTTGGCTTGTGGAGACAGTGTGTGTTTTTATGCAAAAGTTTCGTATCCTTTTTCTGGGAAAGAACTGACAAGATTCGATTACGGTGACTATCTTTTACGAAAGAGTATTAGCGGAACGGCTTTGGCTTATGCCGGGAATTGGCGTTGTACGGGAAAACCTCGTTCATTATCTGTCAGCCAGTTGGCAAAGGTATGTCAACAACAGGTTGTGGATGTATATCGGAGTTGGGGATTTGATCAGGACGTGCAGGCTGTAGTATCGGCGTTGACTATTGGGGAGAAAACGGATTTGACTCCTGAATTAAAAGCAATGTATAGTGCAGCTGGGGTCAGTCATGTATTAGCGTTATCAGGACTGCATGTGGGTATTCTTTCGTGTATTCTTTTGTGGTTGTTTTATCCGTTGACTTATTTAAAGCATGGGCGTAAGATTTTAGCTTTTCTGGTAGTCTGTTTGTTATGGCTTTTTGCCTTTATTTCCGGGCTAAGTTCGTCGGTGGTACGTGCAGTAGTAATGTATAGTTTATATACTTTTGCTTCATTTTGTTCAGAGGAGCGTTTTTCGGGTATGCATTCCTTGGTGTTGGCTGCTTTTCTGATGTTGATATATAATCCGTTTTTTCTTTTTGATATAAGTTTTCAACTCTCGTTTACAGCTGTCTTTTCTATTTTGGCGTTTTATCCTTTGTTTTCACGTTGGTTATGCATAAAAAATTGTGTGTTGCGTTATGTGTGGAACACACTCAGCCTATCTATCTCGGCTCAGTTAGGTACGCTACCTTTTATTCTGTATTATTTCGGAAGTTTTCCGACTTATTTTCTACTGGCCAATCTGGTTGTTGTTATATTGGCAGGTGGAATACTGATGTTGACGCTGGTTGCATTATGTGTAGCTTCCGTACCTATGGTAGGAAGTACGGTGATGACCTTATTGGAATGGTGTACATCGGTTTTGAATGAATCCACCCGGTGGGTTCAGCAACTGGACGGGTCTCAGATTACTTCTGTTTATTTATCCTCTTCTCAGGCCTGTCTGCTGACTGCGGTAATTATTTGCTTCTATTTATGCTGGGCATCCGGTATACACCGTAAGGCTTCTGACTGGATTCGTTTACTGATGGTTTGCAATCTGTTTGTAGTGGTGTCTTGTGTGGAATATACAGGTGAAGCTCCGGAACAGTTGTACTTTTTCCGCTCGGAAGTATACACCCGTAAAAGAGATTGTGTTTCTACTCATCGCTCTGAAACGGGATTGCTATGTATCAGAAATGTGCATATTGCAGTACTGGATGATGCTCGCTGGAGAACATGTGAGTCTTCATTACGTTTACCTTTGGAATATGCATATATCTGTAGGGGATTTAAGGGGAGTCTTTCACAGTTGGACAAACTGTTTGTTATTCGGCAGGTTATTTTGGACAGTTCATTGAGTGATGCTTTCCGAGAAAAGCTTATAAGGGAATGTCAATTACTTAAAATATCTTATACAGACCTTTCTATTCACGGTTCTTATTCTGTTGTGCTGTAGTTTCTAAAAATAAATTTGTACTTTTGCTCCTTTCAAAAGTGTAAGTTTAAGAAAAAGAATATGTTGTCAAAAGTAATTCTTCAGGCCCATATTGATAAAGTTGAGGCTTATTTTGAACGGGCTGATAAAGTGGTGATTGTGACTCACGTTTCTCCTGACGGAGATGCGTTGGGTTCTTCGTTGGGCTTGTATCATTTTTTGTCTGTACATGACAAGACTGTAAATGTAATTGTGCCTAATGCGTTTCCTGACTTTTTACGATGGATGCCTGGAGCAAAAGATATTATCCGTTATGATAAATATGCTGAGTTTGCCGATAAACTGATTGCAGAAGCAGACGTGATTTGTTGTCTTGATTTTAATGCCTTGTCTCGTATTGACCGGATGGCAGAAGCCGTCAGAACAGCTCAAGGGAGAAAGGTCATGATTGACCATCATTTGAATCCGGAACCATTCTGTAGGGTGACTATTTCACATCCGGAAATATCTTCTACTTCAGAATTGATTTTTAGGCTGATATGCCGTCTGGGATGTTTTGATGACATTACATTGGAAGGAGCAGAATGTATTTATACCGGAATGATGACGGATACGGGAGGTTTTACTTATAATTCCAATAACCGTGAAATTTATTTCATTATAAGTGAACTGCTGTCTAAAGGCATTGATAAGGATGATATTTATCGTAAAGTATTCAATACATATTCAGAAGGTCGTCTTCGTTTGATGGGGTATGTGCTTTATGAAAAAATGCAAGTATATCCTCAGTTCCGTGCGGCTTTAATCTGTCTGTCAAAGGAAGAGCAGGGTAGATTCCGTTACGTGAAAGGAGATACGGAAGGATTCGTAAATATTCCTCTTCAGATGAAGGGAATCTGCTTTTCGGTATTCTTGCGTGAAGATACGGAAAAGAATATGATTAAGGTTTCACTTCGTTCGGTTGGGGCTTTCCCATGTAATCAGGTTGCGACAGAATTCTTTAACGGAGGGGGGCATTTGAATGCTTCTGGAGGAGAGTTTTATGGTACAATGGATGAGGCTGTGGATTTATTTAAGCAGGCCTTGGTGAAATATGAGAGTTTGTTATTGAAAAATTAGTGAGAAATTTTTATTCTTGAACAATATTAGACATAATTGGACAAAATAGGAAAGATGTTTTATAGACATTTTACTACATTTGCCCGTGTAAACATGCTTATTAAGATGAAAAAGAATTATTTGCTGTGGGCTGTAACTGCCCTGATAATGCTGGCGCTGCAAAGTTGTAATAACAGAAAGACATATGCTGAAATGAAAGAAGAGGAGGCAGATGCCATTAATAAGTACATTTTGGAAAATGACATAAAAGTTATTTCTGAGGCTGATTTTGCTGCACAGGATTCTACGACGAAAGAAAATGAATATGTGTTGTTGGACGAAAGTGGAGTCTATATGCATGTGGATAATCGAGGAGCTGGTCAGGCTGTGTTGGGAGATGGAACCTATGATATGGTAGCCCGTTTTGTGGAAGTGGCACTCCAGACGCGCACTGATTTAGGTATGACAGCTGGAGATACTTTGCTGGCTAATTTTCACGTAGCCAATCCTTCTTATACAATCAAGGGCGAGGATTTTAAACTGACAATTAGCGGTGATTCTTATTCGGCTTCGTTTACTCGTAATGATTCTTATAGTATGTATGGCATGTATAAAACAGTAGCTGTTCCTTCTGGGTGGTTGATTCCGCTGCGTTATCTGAAACCGGGAAGGACAAATGATGCAGAGAAAATAGCACGTGTGAAATTGATTGTGCCGCATAGTGAAGGTACTTCTTCGGCTACTCAGTCCGTATATCCATGTTTTTATGAATTGACCTATAACATGACAAGATAACCTAAATAATTAAAAACCTTTATTTATGACACTTATTAAATCTATTTCCGGAATTCGTGGCACTATAGGCGGCCATGCCGGCGAAGGATTGAATCCTTTGGACATCGTGAAATTCACTTCAGCGTATGCTACATTGATTCGTAAGACTACGACCAATAAATCAAATAAGATTGTAGTAGGCCGTGATGCGCGTATCTCTGGTGAGATGGTGAAGAATGTGGTTTGCGGAACGTTGATGGGAATGGGATTCGATGTAGTAAATATCGGATTGGCTTCTACTCCGACTACAGAACTTGCAGTAACTATGGAAGGTGCATGTGGTGGTATCATTCTGACAGCCAGCCATAATCCGAGACAATGGAATGCCTTGAAGTTGTTGAATGAGCATGGTGAGTTCCTGAATGCGGCCGAAGGTAATGAGGTTTTGCGTATTGCTGCTGCAGAAGAATTTGAATTTGCAGATATCGAACATATTGGTAAGTATCGTGAAGATAATACATACAACCAGAAACATATTGACAGCGTATTGGCATTGAAACTGGTAGACGTAGAAGCTATCCGTAAGGCTAATTTCCGCGTGGCAATTGATTGTGTGAACTCTGTAGGTGGTGTAGTACTACCTCAGTTGTTGGAGCAGCTGGGCGTACAGCATGTGGAAAAGTTGTATTGCGAACCGACTGGCGACTTCCAGCATAATCCAGAACCTCTGGAAAAGAACTTGGGTGACATCATGGGCTTGATGAAGAAAGGTACTTGTGATGTAGCCTTTGTGGTAGACCCTGACGTAGACCGTCTGGCTATTATCTGTGAAAATGGAGCTATGTATGGTGAAGAATATACGCTGGTAACAGTAGCTGATTATGTATTGAAGCATACTCCGGGAAATACAGTTTCTAACTTGAGTTCTACTCGTGCGTTGCGTGACGTCACTCGCAAATATGGCATGGAATACAATGCTTCTGCAGTGGGTGAAGTAAATGTAGTAACCAAGATGAAAGCTACTAATGCGGTTATCGGTGGTGAAGGTAATGGTGGAGTGATTTATCCGGAATCTCACTACGGACGTGATGCATTGGTGGGTATTGCTTTGTTCTTGAGTCATCTGGCACACGAAGGAAAGAAAGTAAGCGAATTGCGTGCTACTTTTCCTAACTATTTCATTGCGAAGAATCGTATTGATCTGACTCCGGAAACAGATGTAGATGCTATTTTGGCGAAGGTAAAAGAACTTTACAAGAATGAAGAAATCAATGACATTGACGGTGTGAAGATTGATTTCCCTGATAAGTGGGTTCACCTGCGTAAGAGTAACACAGAACCGATTATTCGTGTATACTCAGAAGCTTCTACAATGGAAGCTGCTGATGAAATCGGTAAGCAGATTATGGACATTGTATACAGTCTGGCTAAATAAGAGAGGCGTTAGCGCATTCTTCTGAAAATAAAATGAATTCCGGAATGAAATAAAGCGGTTAGCTGGTTTTCATTCCGGAATTTTTTTTGTGAATGTGTGATAGAGAAAATGTGTGTAGGGTTATTCCTTTTCAGATTCTTCTGAAGGGATGGGGATTAATTCTGAATGTAATGCTGATTCTTTTTGTGGTGAAAGAATAGGGGACGAGTTTTCTTCTGACGAGAAACCAGCATGGAATAATGCGTAAAAGAAGGGCAGAATAACTTTTTGAGTTTCCATAATGCGTTGTTTTTAGGGATTTATAATGAAAACGCCAAAATATGAATATCCCCCCTATCTGAAAAGTGTTAAATAATCTAATCGTCTACCCATAACAGGTCGCTCATAATTCCATCAGAAATAAATATCCCTTTTTCTGTGAGCTTCATGACGTGATTGTCGAGTGTCAGGAATCCTTGTTTCAGATGGGGAGAAGCCATGCGCATGCAATAATCGAATAAGGTTTCTCCAAATGTCTCTTTCAGTATATGGGTGGGGATACCGTAAGCAGTGCGCAGACGGGTAATGATAAAATCATTATAGCGCGTATACAGATCAAGCTCTTCCTTTTCCTGATAAGGTGTTCCTTTTTGAATACCTTGTATATACTGAGAAAGAGAAGCTACGTTCCATTGTCTGGAAGTCCCGTCATATGAATGGGCAGAAGGACCGCAGCCCAGGTATTCTTTGCCTGTCCAGTAACTGGAGTTGTGACGTGAATGGAATCCCGGGAGACAGAAATTGGATATTTCATAATGTTCATATCCGTTGCTCTTGAGGGTATGTATCAACTCCTTGAATAAGGAGACACTTAAATCTTCATCCGTTTCTTCCACTTGATGTGCTTCTTTCAAGTTCCATAAAGGAGTGCCTTCTTCATAAATCAGATGATAGGCTGAAATATGCTCCGGATGCATCTGAAGGGCTGTTTGAAGGTCTTTTTGCCAGTCTTCTAATGTTTCTCCAGGCAGTCCGTACATCAAGTCGATACTGATATTCTGAAAACCAACTTCTCGGCAATGTTGGTATGCTTGTTGAGCCTGAGCAGCCGTGTGCCGGCGGTGAAGCAGACGAAGGGTGTCTTCCTTGAAGGTTTGTATGCCCATGCTTAATCGGTTAAACGGGAGGGTACGTAACATGGCTATGTATTCAGGTGTCAGATCGTCGGGATTTGCTTCAATTGTAATTTCGGCTTCCGGATTTACAGTATATATCTTATAGATGGTTTCAAAAAGCTGAATGAAATCTTTTCCTTCTAATTGTGAAGGCGTACCTCCACCAAAGTAGATGGTGTCAATAATTTCTCCATCCAGATAGGCTTTCCGCAGCTCAAGTTCTTTGGACAGAGCCTGTACGTATGTGCTTTTTTTATCATTTTCTGTTGTAGAAAAGAAGTCGCAGTAAATGCAACGTCGTTTGCAAAAAGGGATATGAAGATAGATTCCAGCCATAATTAATCTACTGTAAGAAGTTGTTTTACGGGTGTAAAGATACGGATAATTTATGGGAGGAAAGAAGGAATACAGATTTTGTATGTCTGAAAACATAGTTTAGTAACACGAAACTTTTTATTGTTTTTCTGAATTATAATCTCTAATTTGCGCTTCGTTAAAAAATAAGAGATATGAAAAGCATATCCTTTCGTTACTAAACTAAATCTTGAAATACCATGAAAGTATATCAAACAAACGAAATCAAGAACATTGCCCTTCTCGGTAATGATGGCTCAGGTAAAACCACTCTCACAGAAGCTTTGCTCTATGAGAGTGGTATTATAAAACGTCGCGGAAGAATTACTGCCAAGAATACGGTGAGTGATTATTTCCCGGTAGAGCAGGAATACGGATATTCGGTATTTTCTACTGTATATCATGTAGAATGGAACGGAAAGAAGTTGAATATTATCGACTGTCCGGGAAGTGATGACTTCGTGGGAGCTGCCATTACCGCATTGAATGTGACTGATACAGCCATTTTGTTGTTGAACGGGCAATATGGTCCGGAAGTGGGTACACAGAATCACTTCCGTTATACTGAAAAACTGGGTAAGCCGGTGATTTTCCTGGTAAACCAGTTGGATAGTGAAAAATGCGATTTTGACCATGTGCTTGAACAGTTGAAAGAGAATTATGGTTCTAAAGTTGTTCCGGTTCAGTATCCGCTTAGTACAGGACCCGACTTCAATTCGTTGATTGATGTACTTTTAATGAAGAAATATTCTTGGGGACCGGACGGCGGTGCTCCAACCATTGAAGACATTCCGGCAGAAGAAATGGAAAAAGCGCAGGAATGGCATAAGACGCTGGTGGAAGCTGCGGCTGAACACGACGAAAGCCTGATGGAAAAATTCTTTGAATCTGAATCGCTGACAGAAGATGAAATGCGTGAAGGTATTCGTAAGGGTTTGGCTGCCAGAGGTATGTTCCCGGTATTCTGTGTATGTGCAGGTAAGGACATGGGCGTGCGCCGCTTGATGGAATTCTTGGGTAATGTGGTACCGTTCGTGGATGAAATGCCGGTAGTTCACAATACACGTGGTGTTCCTGTTCCTCCCGATCCGAATGGTCCTACTTCACTTTACTTCTTTAAGACAGCTGTGGAACCTCATATCGGAGATGTACAGTACTTTAAGGTGATGAGTGGTGTGGTGCATGAAGGTGATGATTTGAGCAACGCTGACAGAGGTTCGAAAGAACGTATGGCACAGCTTTATGTATGTGCAGGTGCTAACCGTGAAAAAGTGGACGAACTGCGTGCGGGAGATATTGGCTGTACAGTAAAATTGAAAGATGTGAAGACGGGTAATACCTTGAATGGCAAGGATTGTGAGAACCGATTCAATTTCATTAAATATCCGAATCCGAAGTATACGAGAGCTATCAAGCCAGTAAATGAAGCCGACACAGAAAAGATGATGGCGGTATTGAACCGTATGCGTGAAGAAGACCCGACTTGGATTGTAGAACAGTCTAAGGAATTGCGTCAGATTCTGGTACACGGTCAGGGAGAATTCCATTTGCGTACATTGAAATGGCGTCTGGAAAACAACGAAAAGTTGCAGATTCAGTTCTATGAACCTAAGATTCCATATCGTGAAACAATTACTAAGTCGGCTCGTGCAGACTATCGTCATAAGAAACAGTCGGGTGGTGCCGGACAGTTTGGTGAAGTTCACTTGATTGTAGAACCTTATTATGAGGGTATGCCTGCTCCGGAAGTGTACAAGTTCAACGGTCAGGAGTATAAGATGAACGTGAAGGGTACGGAAGTAATTGACTTGGAATGGGGTGGTAAACTCGTGTTTGTCAACAGTGTAGTTGGTGGAGCAATTGATGCTCGTTTCATGCCAGCTATTTTGAAAGGAATCGTGAGTCGTATGGAACAAGGACCGCTGACTGGTTCGTATGCACGTGATGTACGTGTTATTGTGTACGACGGTAAGATGCACCCGGTAGATTCGAATGAAATTTCCTTCATGCTGGCTGGTCGCCATGCGTTTAGTGAAGCATTTAAGAATGCAGGTCCGAAGATTTTGGAACCGATTTATGATGTGGAAGTATTCGCTCCGAGTGACAAGTTGGGTGACGTGATGAGTGACATGCAAGGTCGTCGCGGTATGATTATGGGTATGACCAGTGAAAAAGGATATGAAAAGTTGAGCGCTAAAGTTCCATTGAAAGAAATGTCGAATTACTCTACAGCTTTGAGTTCATTGACTGGAGGTCGTGCTTCATTCATTATGAAATTTGCCAGCTATGAACTGGTTCCGACGGATGTACAGACCAAGCTGATGAAGGAATTTGAAGAGCAAGAAAAGGACGAAGCATAATATTAGTTGTGATTTTTATAGATAAAAAAGCCGTGTTTCTTAAAAAGCACGGCTTTTTTTGTTTAACTTAGCTTAAACAAAACCCTCTGTTTATTTGTTATTAATCTAAAATTCTATTATTTTTGTAATGTATAGGTGCTTAAAATAATAGATAGTGAAGATTTTATTAGGTAAAATTTGATTTATGGTTAATATGCGACAAAATCTTATTTAAAGCTTGTTAATCTATTAGCGTCGTATTTGTCAGGTTGTTAAATTTGTCCATATGAAAAAATCGACTATTTGGATATTAGGAGTTGTAATGGGACTGTCTTTCTTGAGCTTGCTCTATTTGCAGGTAAGCTATATTGAGGAGATGGTCAAAATGCGGCGTAGTCAGTTTGAAGAGAATGTAAACCGCAGTTTGGGAAAGGCTGTGCATAACTTGGAACTGGTTGAAACAAAAAAATATTTGGAGAAGGATGTAGCGGCACAAGAACGTGCTGCGTTGTTGTCCAGGCAATACCAGGAAAAGAATGAAGCCGGTGAAAATGTGGTAGAACATCATCAGTATACGATTACGGCACCTGATGGCTCTACTTACTCTACTTTTGAGTTGAAGACTATTATGAATCGGCCATCAAATGTGCCGAAGGTGGTCATCTCTACAGGAAGAACTATTCCGCAGACATCACGTGCATTGCAGGAGGTCCTTAAAGAACGTTATGTATATCAACGTGCATTGCTGGATGAGGTAGTGTACAATATTCTTTATACGGCAAATGACAAGCCTTTGAAAGAAAGAGTCAACTTTAAACAGCTTGATCATTTTCTGAAAACAGAACTATTTAATAATGGTATCGATATTCCCTATCACTTTTCGGTGACAGACCGGGATGGGAAAGAAGTGTACCGTTGTTCGGATTATGTGCATGACGATGAAAAAATCTACTCTCGTTTGCTCTTTGAAAAAGATCCTCCTGCGAAGATGGGCTTTGTGAATATTTTCTTCCCCACACTGGATAATTACATATTCAGTTCTGTGAAGTTTATGATTCCGTCTATCATCTTTACAGTCGTGTTGTTGATTACGTTCATTTTTACGATCTATATTATTTTCCGTCAAAAACGGTTGACTGAAATTAAGAATGATTTCATCAATAATATGACGCATGAGTTTAAAACTCCGATTTCTACCATATCATTGGCTGCTCAAATGCTGAATGATCCGGCTGTAGGTAAGTCGCCTGTAATGTTTAAGCATATATCAGGAGTTATTAATGATGAAACAAAGCGTTTGCGTTTTCAGGTAGAAAAGGTGTTGCAGATGTCTATGTTTGAAAGGCAGAGTGTAACACTTAAGAAAAAGGAGATTGACGCGCATGAATTGATCAATGGAGTTGTGAATACTTTCCGTTTGAAAGTAGAGAAAAACAATGGTACGTTAGAGGCGGAATTAAATGCGCAGGATCCGGTGATTTTTGTGGATGAGATGCATTTCACCAATGTGGTATTCAATTTGTTAGATAATGCGGTGAAGTATAAGAGTCCGGATCGTGACATTGCATTGAAAATCCGTACGTGGAATGAAAGTGGAAAACTATGTATTTCTATTGAGGATAACGGTATCGGGATTAAAAAAGAAAATTTGAAAAAGATATTCGACAAGTTCTATCGGGTTCATACCGGAAACTTGCATGATGTGAAAGGTTTTGGACTTGGCTTGGCTTATGTGAAAAAAATAATCGCAGATCATAAGGGCTCTATCCGGGCTGAAAGCGAATTGAATGTAGGAACAAAATTTATAATTACTATACCATTATTTAAAGAAGAATAAGATATGGACGACAAATTGCGTATTTTGCTGTGCGAAGATGATGAGAATCTTGGCATGCTTTTGAGAGAATATTTGCAGGCAAAAGGTTACAATGCTGATCTTTTCCCAGATGGAGAAGTTGGATTCAAGGCTTTTCTGAAGAGTAAATATGATTTGGTAGTAACTGACGTGATGATGCCTAGAAAGGATGGTTTTACTTTGGCGCAAGAGATTCGTCAGGCAAATGCAGAAGTTCCTATTATTTTCTTGACTGCTAAAACGCTGAAAGAAGATATTCTGGAAGGATTTAAGATTGGTGCGGATGATTATATTACGAAGCCTTTCAGTATGGAAGAGCTGACATTCCGTATTGAAGCTATCTTGCGTCGTGTACGTGGAAAACGTAACCGTGAAAGTACAGTGTACAAGATTGGTCGTTTTACCTTTGATACTCAGAAACAGATTTTGTCAATTGGTGACAAACAGACTAAGTTGACTACAAAAGAATCTGAATTGTTAGGCTTACTTTGTGCACATGCAAATGAAATTCTTCAGAGAGATTTTGCATTGAAAACTATCTGGATTGATGACAATTACTTCAATGCAAGAAGCATGGATGTATATATTACAAAATTGCGTAAGCACCTGAAAGAAGATGATTCAATTGAAATTATCAATATTCACGGAAAGGGATATAAATTGATTACTCCGGAAGGTGAATAAAGACTTTTCGGAAGTGAGCAATAAAAAAGCCTGAATGTTTAATTCAGGCTTTTTTATTGCTGTTGATTGAAAAATCAATCTGTAATTCTTTTGTTCAGGATGATATATGAAATCAATCCGGCAACAACGAGTAACAAAGAAACTCCCAATACTGCGTTGTTGTTCACATTACCTGTTGCATAGCTTGCAATGAGAATCACAGCACCGATGATAACCAATATCACTCCTAAATTCTGTAATAAGCTTTTCATGTGTGTCTTCTTTTTTATGGTTTATTTATTCATGGTTACAAATTAAAGCATAATTCTTTTATCCGAAAAATTATTTCGTGAAAAAAAACGGAAATTTGAGCATATATGTAGGTCGTTTTATAAAAGCTTGACAAATGAAATGATTTTTATGTTTCTATTAAATGCCAGATAGGTAAAAAACTTCCGTTTTTTAGTCTTTTGTGTTATTGAAGATTTTTCGAAGTACTTCTTGACTAATTCTCAATTCTTCTAATGTTAGTCCGTGCAAAGCTTCTTTTAATGTCTTGTTGGCTATAAAGCGTGCTTTCTCCTCTAATTTTTTACCAGTTTCTGTCAGATGAATTTTATTGGTCCGACGGTCTTTTTTGTCTGATACACGTATGACTAGGTGCAGTTTTTCCATATTGTCGATCAGACGGGTCATACTGGGTTTGTCTTTAAAGGTTGCATTGCATAACTCTTGCTGGGTAACTCCGTCCTTTTCCCAAAGGTAGAGTAGCACGGTCCATTGCTCCGGTGTAATTTCCATGTCATTTAATCGGAAGTTCCGGCTCAGTTTTCTGTTAATGGCGGCCGATACTTTTCCGTTTAAAATGGCAAATATCAGCTGAATGTCAAAATTGAATTGTTCTATCATGTAATTATTGTTTAAACAACTTTGCAAATATACGACATTTCACCTATATATAAAGTAGGGAGAGGAGAGTTTGGAAGATAAATCTCTCTTTTTTTAAGAATCTTTATTGCATAAATATATGAGAAGTCTTGGATTCTTAATTGAAAAGTCGTACCTTTGCCGCGCAAATAAAAAATCATTATTAATTAATTTAATTAACGAATAGTATGAATCAATACGAAACCGTTTTCATTTTAACTCCCGTTTTGTCTGATGTTCAGATGAAGGAAGCGGTAGAGAAGTTCAAAGCTATCCTTACTCAGGAAGGTGCGGAGATCATCAATGAAGAAAACTGGGGATTGAAAAAATTGGCTTACCCAATTCAGAAAAAATCTACAGGATTCTATCAACTGATTGAATTCAAAGCAGAACCGTCTGTAATCGAGAAGTTGGAAGTTAACTACCGTCGTGACGAACGTGTAATCCGTTTCTTGACTTTCAAGATGGATAAGTATGCTGCGGAATACGCTGCTAAGAGAAGAAATGTAAAATCAACTAAAAAGGAGGAAAACTAATCATGGCACAGCAACAATCAGAAATCAGATATTTAACTCCGCCTTCAGTAGACGTTAAGAAGAAAAAATACTGTCGTTTCAAAAAGAGCGGTATTAAGTACATCGACTACAAAGATCCTGAATTCTTGAAGAAATTCTTGAACGAACAGGGTAAAATCCTTCCGCGCCGTATTACAGGTACTTCATTGAAGTTCCAGCGTCGTATTGCGCAGGCTGTTAAGAGAGCTCGTCACTTGGCTTTGCTGCCTTTCGTAACTGATATGATGAAATAATAAAGGAGGAATAAGAATATGGAACTGATTTTGAAAGAAGACGTAGTTAACTTGGGCTACAAGAATGATATTGTAACCGTTAAGTCTGGTTATGGTCGTAACTATCTTATTCCGACAGGTAAAGCTGTGATTGCTTCTCTGGCTGCAAAGAAAATGCTGGCTGAAGAATTGAAACAGCGTGCTCACAAATTGGAGAAGATTAAGAAAGATGCTGAAGCTGTTGCAGAAACATTGAAGGGTGTTTCTTTGACTATCGCTACAAAGGTAAGTGCAACAGGTGTTATCTATGGTTCAGTAGGTAATATTCAGATTGCTGATGAATTGGCTAAGTTGGGTCACAACATCGATCGTAAGATTATCGTTGTTAAAGATAACGTAAAAGAAGTTGGACACTACAAAGCTGTGGTTAAACTTCACAAGGAAGTTTCTGTAGAAATTCCTTTCGAAGTAGTTGCAGAAGAAGCTTAATTTGTATCTGTAAATACTTTAATAAATCCCCCGAATGGACAATGATCTGTTCGGGGTTTTTTTATTTGTATGGAATTGGAGAAATTGATCATAGTGACGACTGTGGCTTCGAGTCTTCTTTCTTTTAGTCTGTAAAAGTTTAGTAGTGAATGGAGGTATGATGTGAAAAAAAGTGGAGTGAAGAATGGGGGCTGTTGCTTGAATAAGATAAATCTGGGGATAAAATATGTTTGTATGAGTGAGGAATAAGTGTGTGATAAAAATATAAGATAGGGTATTAGTAGTTAGCAAAAGGGTATAAAAAAAGTCTGTAGGCTGAGCTTACAGACTTTCAATTCTCTCCGATGTTCGAGATTATTCAGCTACTACTGCTGAGTCAGCGCTGACTGCAGCTGAATCGCAAGCTACTGCTGCTGAATCAACAACCGGAGCTGCTTCTTCAACTACTGCTACTGAATCTGAATCAGATGCAACTTCACTGTTAGCTGCTTTGTTTCCGCAAGAAGCGAAAGAAACTGCAGCAAATGCTACGAACAAGAATACTAATTTTTTCATTTTCTTTGCTTTTTAATCTGTAATACTTATGTTGTTTTCTTAAAACGTTGCAAAGATATAGACTTTTTCAATACGTTGTTCTCTTTTTAGTCACTTTTTTCAAAAAAAATATGTTTTATAACCTGTTTGCTTGAATTGTAATATGTTGCAAAACATAATTTTTTTCTTCGTATTCTGAGAAATTTCTTAAAAGATGAAGAAATATGTATAGAAGCAGTGAATAGAGGTTGCAAATTTAGAAACCCGTTTCAGAAATCGTGAATAATGTGTACCTTTGCAAACTTCTAAAATTGTAAAGAGATATGATTGATACAACTATTTTTCAGGATAAAGTAGCTGTTTATTATACGTTGGGCTGTAAGCTTAATTTTGCAGAAACCTCTTCTATCGGAAAAACGTTAAAGGAAGCAGGAGTTCGGACAGCCAGAAAAGGTGAAAAAGCAGATATTTGTGTGATTAATACCTGTTCGGTGACAGAAATGGCAGATAAAAAATGTCGGCAAGCCATTCATCGTCTTTCTCGTCAGCATCCTGATGCATTTATTGTGGTAACAGGCTGCTATGCTCAGCTGAAACCTGGGCAGGTGGCTGATATAGAAGGAGTGGATTTGGTATTAGGAGCAGAACAGAAGGGTGAGCTGATGAATTATTTAGGCAACTTGCAGAAACATATGCATGGAGAGGCTGTAGTTACTGCTACCAAAGATATTCGTACTTTTTCTCCTTCTTGTTCTCGTGGGGATCGTACCCGTTATTTCCTGAAGGTACAGGATGGATGTGATTATTTCTGCTCTTACTGTACCATTCCATTTGCACGAGGAAGAAGCCGTAATGGAAAGATAGAAGATTTGGTGGCACAAGCTCGCCAGGCAGCAGCTGAAGGAGGAAAAGAAATTGTGCTGACCGGAGTGAATATCGGTGATTTTGGAAAGTCAACGGGTGAAACCTTCTTTGATTTAGTGAAGGCTTTAGATGAAGTAGAAGGCATTGATCGTTACCGTATTTCTTCTATCGAACCCAATCTTCTGGCGGATGAAATCATTGAATATGTAGTTCAATCCCGTCGTTTCATGCCTCATTTCCATATTCCTTTGCAATCCGGATGCGATGAGGTGCTGAAGTTGATGCGCCGTCGTTATGATACGGCTTTGTTTGCAGCCAAGATTGCAAAGATAAAGTCTCTGATGCCTGATGCTTTTATTGGAGTAGATGTCATCGTGGGTACTCGCGGAGAGACTCCTGAATATTTTGAAAAAGCTTATGAGTTTATTAAGGGGTTGGATGTAACTCAGCTGCATGTGTTCAGTTACTCAGAACGTCCGGGAACTCAGGCTTTGAAAATTGATTATGTGGTTCCTGCTCAGGAAAAGCATGCCAGAAGCCAGCGTTTACTGGAGCTTTCAGGTGAAAAGACGAAAGCTTTCTATGCCCGTCATATTGGTGCAGAAGCAGAAGTGCTGATGGAGAAATCTAAAGCAGGTACACCCATGCACGGTTTTACGAAAAACTACATTCGGGTGGAACTGGCGCACGATGAAAAACTGGATAACCATCTGGTAAAAGTGCGTTTGGGTGATTTTAATGAAGACGGAACGTCGCTTAAAGGAACTATTTTATGATAAAGACAGCTGTAGTCATCTTAAACTGGAATGGGGAAGCCATGCTTCGCCAGTTCTTGCCCTCAGTGATTGCTTGTTCGCGTTTGGAGGGAACGGAAATTTATGTAGCCGACAATGCTTCCACGGATGCTTCGTGTGAGGTGGTAGAAAAAGAATTTCCTTCTGTCCATCTGATACGCCTGGACAAGAATTATGGTTTTGCCGATGGCTACAACTATGCTTTGCAGAAAATAGATGCGGAATACGTTGTCCTGCTCAACAGTGATGTAGAAGTGACGGAAGGATGGCTTCAGCCAATGGTCGATTATTTGGATACTCATCCGGAGACTGTGGCCTGTCAGCCCAAAATTCGTGCGTATCGTCACCGGAACCTGTTTGAATATGCCGGAGCAAGTGGAGGCTTTATTGACCGTTATGGTTATCCTTTCTGTCGTGGACGCGTTTTTGAGAGTGTAGAGGAAGACAAAGGGCAGTATGACGAGGTGATTCCTGTGTTCTGGGCTACGGGGGCAGCTTTGATGATTCGTCTGGACGTATATCGGAATGTGGGGGGACTGGACGGACGTTTCTTTGCACACATGGAAGAAATAGACTTGTGCTGGCGTTTACGCAGTCGAGACTATCAGCTTGTCTGTATTCCTTCAAGTACGGTATATCATGTGGGAGGGGCTACCTTGAAAAAGGAAAATCCCCGTAAAACTTTCCTGAATTTCCGAAACAATTTGCTGATGCTGTATAAGAACCTGCCGGAAGAAGAATTAAAGCCTGTGATGCGTGTCCGTACTTTCCTGGATTATTGTGCCGCTGCAGTCTGGGTTTTGAAAGGAGATTTTGCCAATGCCAAAGCTGTGTGGAATGCCCGTCGGGAGTTCTTCCGGATTCGCAGCCAGTTTACTGCCGACCGTCAACAAAACCTGGCCCATACAGTATTGAAGACCATTCCCGAACGCTATTCCTTCAGTTTGGTGTGGCAGGTAAAAGTAAAGGGCCGAAAAAACTTTTCAGCCCTTTCACATTAAAGTTTCTTGAGTTCCTGATACAAACGTTGCACCGGAAGGCCCATGACATTGAAATAGGAGCCTTCCAGTCGGGAAACTCCCACAAAGCCAATCCATTCTTGTACTCCGTATGCCCCAGCTTTGTCCAGTGGGCGGAATTTTTCTACATAAAATTCAATTTCATCCTCTGTCAGTACGTCGAATGTCACTTGAGTTGTAGCCGAAAACGTACGTTGCAGGCCACAGGTCATCAGACATACTCCGGTAATTACCTGGTGTGTTTTGCCGGAAAGTTCCCGTAACATTTCTTTGGCTTCTTCCTGTGTCCGGGGCTTTCCCAATACCTTTTCGTTGATGCACACCACCGTGTCGGCTGTAATGATTAACTCGTCTTCCGCCATGGAGTTACGATAAGCTTTCGCTTTTTCACGTGAGATGTACATTGGAATTTCTTCCCCTTTCAACGTATCAGGATAGCTTTCATCTATATCCGGAAGTACCCTGACCGTATATTCTAAATTCAGTCCGCTCAGCAATTCTCGTCGTCTAGGAGAATTGGAGGCAAGTACGATTTTATAATGCTGTATGTTTTCTAACGGTTTCATCTCTTGCATATTTATTGGTTACCAGCCAAAGGCAGCCTGTCCGGCCATCCATTTTCCCTGTGCTTTTAAAACTTGTTCAATGACGTCGCGTCCGCAGCCATATCCTCCCTGTCGGTGAGAAATGTATTTGCTGATGGCCTTGATTTCAGGTGCCGCATCTGCCGGACAACAGGGGAGTCCCACCAACTGCATTACTTCATAATCGGGTATATCGTCTCCCATGTAAAGCACTTCTTCCGGTTTCAGGTTATATTTTTCTAACAGTTCCTTGTATTCACGGGTTTTCACAGCAGCGCCTAAGTACACATCCTTTATACCCAGTCCTTCGTAGCGTTTCCGAACGGCTTCCGTCTTGCCCCCTGTGATAATGGCCACATGCAGTCCGCATTTCACAGCCAGTTGCAACGCATACCCGTCTTTGATATTGACAGAACGCATGGGCTCTCCGTCGGGATGCAAAAAGATTGTTTCGGCGCTCAGTACTCCGTCTACATCGAAAAACAGTGCTTTTATTTGAGTCAAATCGTAATTTATCATATTTGAAAAATTAAATGGTCAATGGTTAGTGATTTCATATAAATGGATGTGTTCGCTCAGTAACCGATAGATTTCTGCAAGCTTAGGTTCTTCTTCCAGCATATTCAGGTGGCGGTTAATTACATTTTCATCGTAACGCCTTGCCGGACCGGTTTGTGCTTCCACCGGGGATAATTCATGTACTTTTCGGGCGGTTTCATCTATCAGTGGTAGCATAGACTCAAAAGGAAGGTGTTGTGCCTGAAGCAAATGCTGGCAAATGGCATACATGTGATTGCTAAAGTTACAGGCAAAGACAGCTGCTATGTGCAGGTATTTCCGTTGTTCCGAACTGGCATTGTATACTTTCGGGCTAAGACCTCCGGCTATTTCCTGAAGGAGGGACAAATTCTGCGGCGAATTGGCTTCGAGGAAAAACGGCACTTCTTCAAAATTAGCTTCCCGCTGTTTGCTGAAAGTTTGCATGGGGTATGCTACTCCGTAGTTTTTGAATTTTCCCTTCCATACTTCCATTGGCATGCTGCCTGCTGTGTGCAGGTACAGAGCATCCGGATTACAGTGGGCAAGTTGTGAAATGACTGTTTCCAAAACGGCATCTTTTACCGATACGATGTACAAATCAGCGTGTTCGTCTACCTGTTTCAGGCAGGTGGTCCACGCACATCCTAATGTCTGTGCCAAAGCTTGTGCCGATTCCTGTGTCCGGCTGTAAATTTGCGACAAGTGGAATCCCTTTTGTTGCAGAGCTTGAGCCAGATGAGTGGCTACATTGCCTGCTCCTATGCATACAATGGAAAAATCTTTTTTATTCATCATCCGCGTGAAGATAAGAAGTAAAGTAAAACTCCGATGACCAGCAAGGTGGCGGGCAGGAGGAAAGTCGACATCTGTCCCAGCAGAGAGATAACCAGTCCGATATTCTGAATCAGCCAGATACCTAATAAGATGAGTCCTACCGATTTGTCACTTTTGAACCACAGAAAAATAATGGCTGCATACAGCAACATCGTATCTTTTTGCATCACCCACGGCAGTCCGAGGTGACCGAATCCGACCCATTTGTCTATCAGGTAGAGTAGTCCTGTCAGTACAAGAAAAACGGCTGTAGCCCGATAGGTATCTTTGTGTTTGCCCGATGCTGCTGCCATTATTTCCCTCCAAATTTATTGATATGTACTTTTTCCCATTGCAGGTGTGACTCATCAAAAGGTTTGCGTTCCATCCCTTTGTGTCCTACAGCGATGACGGACAGCACTTGCAATTGTAAAGGAAGGTCCAACAGTTCATGGATATATTCGTTGGCCGGTGTGCCGTTGGCGGTAAATCTTTCTCTTACCTGTACCCAGCAACTTCCCAGTCCCAAATCTTCTGCCTGAAGCTGAATCATGATTGACGCAATGGAAGCATCTTCAATCCACACATCGCTGGCGAGCGGGTCGGCAGTCACTACAATCGCCAGTGCAGCATCTTTTACGAATGCCGCTCCCGATTCCTTACAGAAAGATAATTTTTCCAGTGTGTTCTTGTCGTCTACGACGATGAACTGCCAGCAATTGGAGCGTTTGGAAGACGGAGCCATCAGGGCCGCCTTCAGTAATGTGAGCACCTGATCTTGTGTCAGTTCCTCATCCGTAAACTTTCGCATGCTTCGCCGGTTTTTGATTAAATCACTGAAGTTTTCCATAAAAATTTAGTTTGTTTGGACAAATATAAGGCTTCCCCGTTAAATCCTCAATAAAAAAATGTAAATTTGCATTACATGAACATCCGTTTAGCTACATATTATCATGCTAAGGATGTACCCGCCCTTCCGGGTTCAAACATCTTTCATTCTACGGAACTGTTCCATGTATTGGAACAGACAAGGGGAGTTCGTCCGCTTTTACTGGTAGCCTACGAGGGGAAATCTCCTGTGGGAAAGCTGCTATGCATCACTCGCCGTTCTACCAATTTACTACGTTTTGCCGAAAAGAGTTATGCGTACGGCACAGGTGAATACTTTCCTTCTTCTTATCCGAAAGAACATATTTTTCAGGAACTGCTTTCCTACTTTACGCAGCAGTTCGCAGAGAAATCTTTTCTTTTAGAATTTCGTAATCTGGAAGAACCTTTGTTTGGTTACCGTTATTTCCGGCAAAACGGATATTTCCCGATACGCTGGCTTCGGGTACGCAACTCTTTGCACCATGATTCGTTGGACAAATGGATGAGTATGAGTACTTCCCGCAAGCGGCAAATTCATCAGGGACTGAAGAATGGAGCCGTAATTGATGTGGCACGTACAGAAACAGATGTGCAGGCTTTTTTCAGTATGCTCAAGCATTATTATTCGCCCAAGATTCATTGTTACTTGCCCGACATCGGTTTCTTCACTACTTTGCTGACGCATTCATCCCATTGCGGACGGATTTTTATCATTCGTTATAAAAACAAGATTATCGGAGGTTCGGTCTGTCTGTTTTCCGGAGAAGATGCCTATTTGCTTTTTTCCGGGGGGATGAGAAAAACGTATCCGCTGCAGTTTCCGGGAGTTCTTGCCGTATGGGGAGCCATGCAGTATGCCCGTGAGCATAGATATGCTCATTTTGAATTTATTGAAGCCGGGTTACCTTTTAAGAAATACGGTTTCCGTGACTTTATTCTGCGTTTCGGCGGAAAGCAGATGAGCAGTCGCCGTTGGTTTCATGTGCGTTGGAACTGGCTGAATCGTCTGCTGACAAAAATCTATGTATAGCCCCCTTTCCATACTTCTGTCAATGGATTAAACTCTTTTTAAACAACGGGATTTCTTTGAAAAAATCGTCAAAAAGTTTCTTTTTTCAGCACAATTTTCTTTTCTTTGTCTGTGTGTATATTAAACACGTACTTTAATTTAATACCCATAAAAAACAATTCTATTATGAAAATCTCTCACATTGAACATTTGGGCATTGCGGTCAACAGTATCGAAGAAGCCCTTCCTTATTATGAAAACGTCCTCGGATTGAAATGCTATAACGTAGAAACCGTAGAAGACCAGAAGGTAAAGACTGCGTTTTTGAAATGTGGTGACACAAAAATTGAATTGCTGGAACCAACCGGTCCTGACAGCACAATTGCCAAGTTTATTGAAAATCGCGGCATGGGCGTACATCATGTGGCATTTGCAGTAGAAGACGGAGTAGCCAATGCGCTGGCACAGGCTGAAGGAGCAGGCATTCGTTTGATTGACAAGGCCCCGCGTAAAGGAGCAGAAGGTCTTCACATTGCATTCCTTCACCCGAAATCTACGATGGGCGTATTGACGGAACTTTGTGAAAAATAACCACCGGGAAAAGACCCTTATTTAATTATCAAATATAAATACTAATACCATGAGTAACCAACTTGAAAAAGTAAAAGAATTAATAGAGCTTCGCGCACAGGCCCGTCTGGGTGGAGGTGCGAAAGCCATCGAAAAACAACACGATAAAGGTAAGTACACAGCCCGCGAACGTATTTCCATGCTCCTTGACGAAGGCAGCTTTGAAGAAATGGACATGTTCGTACAGCATCGTTGCACAAACTTCGGAATGGACAAGAAGCATTATTTGGGAGACGGCGTCGTAACCGGATACGGAACAATCGAAGGCCGCCTGGTTTATGTTTTTGCCCAGGATTTCACGGTATCTGCCGGTTCCTTGTCTGAAACCATGTCACTGAAAATCTGCAAGGTGATGGATATGGCCATGAAAATGGGAGCTCCCTGTATTGGATTGAATGACTCTGGTGGTGCACGTATTCAGGAAGGTATCAACGCTTTGGCGGGCTATGCAGAGATTTTCCAGCGTAATATTCTGGCTTCGGGAGTTATTCCGCAAATTTCCGGTATTTTCGGCCCATGTGCAGGAGGTGCAGTGTATTCTCCGGCTTTGACAGACTTCACCTTGATGATGGAAGGTACTTCTTACATGTTCCTTACTGGTCCGAAGGTAGTAAAGACTGTGACAGGCGAAGATGTATCACAGGAAGACCTGGGAGGTGCCAGTGTACATTCCACTCGTTCCGGTGTGACTCATTTCACAGCTTCTACAGAAGAAGAAGGGTTGGCATTGATTCGTAAATTGTTGAGCTATATCCCACAGAACAACCTGGAAGAACCGCCTTATGTTGATTGTACCGACCCGATAGACCGCTTGGAAGATTCTTTGAATGAAATCGTACCCGACAGCCCGAATAAGGCTTACGATATGTATGAAGTAATCGGTGCTATTGTCGATAATGGTGAATTCCTTGAAATCCAGCGTGATTTTGCCAAGAATATCATTATCGGTTTTGCACGTTTCAACGGACAGTCAGTGGGTATCGTAGCCAACCAGCCGAAATTCCTGGCCGGTGTGCTCGATTGCAATGCTTCTCGTAAGGCTGCCCGTTTCGTTCGTTTCTGCGATGCCTTCAACATTCCTATCGTATCACTCGTAGACGTTCCGGGATTCTTGCCGGGAACAGGTCAGGAATACAATGCGGTTATTCTGCATGGTGCGAAGTTGCTGTATGCATACGGTGAAGCTACCGTGCCTAAAGTAACAGTAACCCTTCGTAAGTCGTATGGAGGTTCTCACATCGTGATGAGCTGTAAGCAGTTGCGTGGCGATATGAACTATGCATGGCCTACTGCTGAGATTGCCGTGATGGGAGGAGCCGGTGCCGTAGAAGTACTGTATGCAAAGGAAGCAAAAGAAGCACCCGATCCGAAAGCCTTTATGGCCGAAAAAGAAGCTGAATATACCAAGCTGTTTGCCAACCCGTATAATGCGGCCAAGTATGGTTACATTGACGATGTGATTGAACCGCGTAACACGCGTTTCCGCATTATTCGTGCTTTGCAGCAGTTACAGACTAAGAAGCTGAGCAATCCAGCTAAGAAACACGGTAATATTCCTTTGTAATAGTAACTAAAACTTGACAATGATGATGAAAACACATAAAATCGGAATATTTCTGGCCCTGTTTCTGCTGGTCGGGTTCTCGTCCTGTAAGGAACAGAACACCGCGTCCAAGTTGCTTATCAATGAAGTGTTGATTGATAATGAGAGCAACTTTCAGGATGATTATGGCACCCACAGCGGTTGGGTAGAAATATTCAACAGAGCTTACAGCAGTGCCGACCTGGCCGGATGCTATCTGAGAGTGAGCAGTCAGCCGGGCGATACTTTGTCTTATTTTATTCCCAAGGGAGATGTGCTGACCTTGCTCAAACCGCGTCAGCATGCTCTTTTCTGGGCCGACGGGGCACCAAGAAGAGGAACTTTCCATACCAACTTTGTATTTAGCAAGACACAAGACAACTGGATTGGTTTGTACGACTCTGGTAAAAAATTGCTGGATGAGGTGGTAGTTCCCGCAGGTATGCTTCAGGCCGACCAGTCGTATGCACGCGTTGGCGACGGTACGGCTACATGGGAAGTGAAGGGTGGAAGTGAAGACAAATATGTCACTCCGAGCACCAATAACCAGACCATCGAGAGCAATCCGAAGATGGAGAATTTCGAACAGCATGACCCTGTAGGTATCGGTATGGCTATTTCTGCCATGAGTGTGGTATTTACCGGACTTATCTTGCTTTACCTGTGCTTTAAATTTGTGGGTAAACTGGCGGTTAAGTTGCGTAAGCGTAACGCCATGAAAGCGCAGAATGTCACCGACAAGCAGGAAGCAAAAGAACGTAAGTTGGGTGAAGCTCCGGGTGAAGTGATTGCTGCCATCTCTATGGCTTTGCACGAAGCACAGGGAGCCGACCACGATGTGGAAGAAACCATCCTGACCATCAGTCGGGTAAAACGAAGCTATTCACCGTGGAGTTCTAAGATTTATACATTGCGTGAAACTCCTCATAAGAAATAACCTCTAAAGCATAACGAAAACCATGAAAGAATACAGATATAAAATTAACGGAAATCTTTATAAGGTGACCGTGGGAGACATAGAAGACAATAATGTACATGTAGAAGTAAACGGAACGGCGTATACCGTGGAACTGGAAAAGAAAGCCGGTCCGAAAATCAAACCGGTAGTTCGTACGGCAGCTACTACGCCGGCAGCTCCTCCTCCAGCAGTGAGCCGTCCGGTTGTGGCAGGCAGCAAGTCGGGTATCAAGTCTCCGCTTCCGGGTGTTATTCTGGAAATCAAGGTGAAAGAAGGAGATACCGTGAAACGCGGACAGACATTGCTCGTGCTCGAAGCCATGAAGATGGAAAACGACATCAAGGCCGACCGTGACGGTAAGGTAACCGCCATCAAGGTGAGCAAGGGAGAATCAATACTCGAAGGTACAGACCTTATAATCATTGAATAATTATGGGAGAATTTGCTAGTTTTTTACAGAATAACCTGGCCGATTTCTGGACCTATACCGGCTTTCATAACGCCACGCTCCAGCATGTGGTGATGATTCTGGTCGGTATATTCTTCATCTATCTGGCCGTGGCAAAAGAATTTGAGCCGATGTTGCTGATTCCTATCGGCTTCGGTATCTTGATTGGTAACATTCCCTTCAATATGGAGGCCGGATTGAAAGTCGGGCTTTATGAGGAGGGTTCCGTATTGAACATTTTGTACCAGGGAGTCACGTCCGGCTGGTATCCGCCCCTTATCTTCTTAGGTATTGGTGCCATGACCGACTTCTCGGCCCTGATTTCCAATCCGAAGCTGATGCTGATTGGGGCGGCAGCACAGTTTGGTATCTTTGGTGCATACATGATTGCCTTGGCTTGGGGCTTCGACCCGATGCAGGCTGGAGCTATCGGTATCATTGGTGGTGCCGACGGTCCGACCGCTATCTTCCTTTCATCCAAGCTGGCACCTAACCTGATGGGAGCCATTGCCGTGTCGGCCTATTCCTACATGGCCCTTGTGCCGGTGATACAGCCGCCTATCATGCGTTTGCTCACTACCAAGAAGGAAAGACTGATTCGCATGAAAGCACCTCGTGCCGTGTCACACACAGAAAAGGTGATGTTCCCAATCGTAGGTTTGTTGTTGACCTGCTTCCTGGTTCCTTCCGGTTTGCCTTTGTTAGGTATGCTGTTCTTCGGTAACCTGTTGAAGGAAAGTGGTGTAACACGTCGTCTGGCTGAAACAGCCCGTGGTCCGCTGATTGACACCATTACCATTTTGTTAGGACTTACTGTAGGAGCTTCTACTCAGGCTTCTGAGTTCCTGACTGTGGATTCTCTGAAAATCTTCGGATTGGGTGCTTTGTCATTCGTTATCGCTACAACTTCAGGTGTGATTTTCGTGAAGATTTTCAACCTGATTCTTCCGAAAGGTGATAAGATTAATCCGCTTATCGGTAATGCCGGTGTATCTGCTGTGCCCGACTCAGCCCGTATTTCTCAGGTAGTAGGTTTGGAATATGATCCAAGCAACTACTTGTTGATGCACGCCATGGGTCCGAACGTAGCAGGTGTAATCGGTTCGGCAGTCGCTGCCGGTATCTTGCTGGGATTCCTGATTTAAAAGATTACGATATCAGAACAGGGGGATGCATTTCACACATAATGCACCCCCCTGTTGTTTTGGTATAGCTCAGTTGAAGCAATGTCTTTTGACTTGTTCATTTTCTACAAGGCGTTTCTATAAAAATATCTTGACACGTTCGTGCCGAGACCTTGACACGTTGCTGATGAGAGCTCGTCACGTTCGTTTCGAGGTATTGTCACGTTCGTGCCGAGGTAAAATGGAAGTCTGTTCTTAGATAAAGTTATAGAATGTTTTTATCTAGCTTAATACTTTTTTCTATGTTCCATTCTGGTGTTTTCCGTTACTTTAAGTATTATTGTAGGGAACGTATCTGTCTTGGCTGATTATTGCTACATACTATTTTGAAAAGAAACCCGTCATTGATGTTAATTCTCAATGGCGGGTTTTTGCTATTGTGGTTTTATGCTAATTCCACAATATAATATAGTTTTATTGGTTAAGTAAACTGTCCGGGTTTTCAACATGGATTTCTGTTTCTGGAGTTTTAAGCTGAATAGCGTCCCAAGTCTTCCATATAGGAGATACAATATATTGTGGCTCTTGCATCTTGCCAAGTAATGCGGTAGCTTTTTTTACTTCGGCGTTTGTCTTGTCGAACAGCTCCTGCATGGTGATGTCTCCGTGTGAGTCCTTGATAGTCTTTAGCAAGTAATAGGTGTAATAGCCTTGCTTTTTATCATGGTATACACTTGAAGTCTGGTCACCGCTACTGGATGAAAAACTGATAGTATTGCCTTGTGGCATGCCTAATTTAGGAACTACACGTACACCCTTTTGGGCGATAAGTGGGGCAGCACTCTTATATCCACCGCTGAAACAAGCGTCCAAGAATACATAAGCTCCTTTAACAGGATATGTGGCAAGTTTCTGATATAAGTCGGCTAGAGATATACCTAGGTGGATGTTTTTTCCGGTAATATTGACAGGAAGAAGATAAGCTTGCTTGGTAGCTTCATCATTATTTCCGTGTCCGGAGTAGTAGAAGAATAGTTCTGCATCCGGATCAGTGCTGCCATATTCAGTAGCCAGTCTAGCTGCTCATGCATCATACCGGCTGTTGCATTAGGAGTCACTTTAATTTGACTTGCCGGTATTCCGAAAGTTCGTACACAATACTCTCTGAATATCATTGCGTCATTTACCGCGTATGGTACATTGATTTCGGCATTTGCTCCAGTCATACTGTAATCTTCATTTCCAATGATAAGTGCGTATCTGTGGTTGTTGACTGCACCTTCTGGGATACTCTCAAGCAGTTCACTCTTAAATGACAATTGAAAATCCTGTAGGTTGACTTTCCGGTTTGCCAGTTTACCGTTGGTTTTAATAGAATTTGCGGCAGTAAGATATTCACCCACTTTTACTTTGTAAGCTTCGTTGATGAGTGAAGACTGAGTTTCTTCTACAGCTGTCAGCATAACGGCTACAGAATCTTCTGCAAATCGTTTGTTTACCAGGAAACCGTAATCCAATGTGGCAACTTCACCAGGAGCGATACTGTCAATCAGCATTTCCGGAGAGTCTGTTGTATACACATTCTTAGGCAGTGTGAAGTTGACCTTTACATTGCGTGCCGTTTTAGTACCGAAGTTCTGAAGTGCAATGGTCAGTTTACCATTAGAAGCCAATGTAATAGATGAACCGTTTGATGCGAAGAACTGATGGTCGGCAATTTTCAGTCTTGGCATAGCATATTGGGGTCAATGGTCAGAATTCTGTCAATGGTATTCAGCAGTTTGGGCATATTGTTGGTTGCAATATGAACATTTACCAGGTTATACAGAAAGTCGAGCGAAACAGGGTATTTGCTGATCGCTTTTTCCAGAATATTCTCTTGTTCGGCATAATTCTTCTGACTCATGTAAATCATGTTCAGATATACAAAGCAGTCCTTTTCTTGTGTGCTGTCACCTGATTCCAAATAAATATTGAAATATCTTTTGGCAACATCAAGTTTTTTCATGTTAAAAGCAGATACAGCTGCAAAATAGACTACAGAGTTATACCGGTCGTCCTTAGGTAGCAATTCGCTTCTAAACATAGGCATGTATCGGATGTCGATATATGCTGATGCGAAGTCGAGGGCCTTGAATGTTTCCTTTTGTTCGTAATAGTACAATGCGGCATTTAGAAGATACGGATACATGGAACGTAATCTGTTTTTAGTTCCATTGATGTAACTGACATTGTTTTGTTCTTTAGTTACCTGTATGAAATTTGTATGCTTCCAACAGGTAGGTATACATGCTGTTTGCATTGGCTCCTTTGTCTCTTTCGCTTTCGAAAAGCACATATTGCTGGTTTGCTCTTTTGTAAGCACTGCCTGCGTCTTGCGCTTGTACACTTAAAAGAGAAAAGAGGGCTATTGTGTATAAAAATAGAATTTTTCTCATCGCTTAATAAAGTTAAAAACAGAAGAACCGGAAAAAGCTTTCAGTTCTTCTGTCGTTTATATGATGGTAGTTATAGTCTTTCCCCTAATTATTTTGTAGCAGGAAATGCATCTACAATAACAAATTCAATGTTGATTTTTCTATATTCACCACCACGTTCTTTTGCTACCTCTACGTGATATTCAAATTCGTTGTTTGTGTTTTTTAGAGTCGTAATGTTATTCTTTACATAGTCCATTACGCCTGCAGCTCTCAGCAAAGCCAGCTGTTTATTTTGGGTAATTCCGCTTTCCTTTGTTACCGTAATATTGTCGAGGTTTCCATCTTTGTAGTACGGTTCATCAACAAATTCGCCATATTGTCCTTTATAGGCAATTTTGCTTCTGATAGGACTAGCGTCAGCTGAACCTGTAATTACAATCTTCACCTGTTTGTTTTCACCCAGATACGAAGCAAATTCTCCTTCAAATGCATTCTTGATGATTTTCATCAAAGACATTGCAGCATTTGAACTTTGGATATCATATCTACCAGAAGGGAAGTCTTCTTTTGCAGAGAACTCTTTGTTGATTACTTCATACTGATAACCCACTTTGTAATTTAAGATTTTCTCTCCATTGGCATTTACGTCAGGAATAACTTCTGTCTTGACATTAATCTGTGTATTGTCGGTGATGAGCTGATCTTGTTTGTTCTGTTCAACGACATCTTTCTTGATAGCTTTCAGTTTAGCTTCTTCCTGGCTGGCTTGCTGCATAATTTCAAGAGGTACAAAGTTGCTGTCATCCTGAATACTTGTCATTTTCTTTCTTCCTCTCATTGTACTATAGCTGATTATATAAGTTTTTGCAGCCCATTTTTGAAAATGGCAAATTGGGCTGCAAATTGGCTGCAAAAATCACTTTTTTAGTGCTTAATTAAGTGGCAATTGTTCTGCTTTGGGCTTGACTGTAATAGCCTTTGGAGGAACCATATTTCAGGTTGTTATAGTATCATTTTTCTTCTTACTTGATAAGACAAGATAACCAAAGAGAAGGCTATTAGAATATCCCTAAACTATGAATTACGGCAAATAAAAAAACTCCTGTAATCACATGGACTACAGGAGTTTATTTATATAATGTAACTTTAATTACTTAGCCAAAGCCTGAGCTACGTCTACCGCACAAGCTACTGTACAACCTACCATCGGGTTGTTACCGATACCGAGGAAGCCCATCATTTCCACGTGAGCAGGAACTGATGAAGAACCAGCGAACTGAGCATCTGAGTGCATACGTCCCATAGTATCGGTCATACCGTAAGAAGCAGGACCAGCAGCCATGTTATCCGGGTGAAGTGTACGACCTGTACCACCACCTGAAGCTACTGAGAAGTAAGGTTTACCTGCAAGAACACGTTCTTTCTTGTAAGTACCTGCAACCGGGTGCTGGAAACGAGTCGGGTTAGTAGAGTTACCTGTGATAGATACGTCTACACCTTCTTTCCACATGATAGCTACACCTTCGCGAACGTCGTCAGCTCCGTAGCATTTTACTTTTGCACGAGGACCGTCTGAGTAAGCGATTTCTTTCACAACTTTCAGTTCGCCAGTGTAGTAGTCAAACTGAGTCTGAACGTATGTAAATCCGTTGATACGAGAGATGATCTGTGCAGCGTCTTTACCCAGACCGTTCAAGATACAACGCAAAGGTTCTTTACGTACTTTGTCTGCTTTAGCAGCGATTTTGATAGCACCTTCAGCGGCTGCGAATGATTCGTGACCTGCCAAGAATGCGAAACACTTAGTTTCTTCGCGCAGCAACATTGCAGCCAAGTTACCGTGACCCAAACCTACTTTACGGTCATCAGCAACTGAACCCGGAATACAGAATGACTGCAAACCGATACCGATTGCTTCAGCAGCTTCAGCAGCGTTTTTGCAACCTTTCTTAAGAGCGATGGCGCAACCTACTACGTAAGCCCATTTTGCATTTTCGAAGCAGATAGGCTGAGTTTCTTCACAAGTTTTATAAGGATCAAGACCATACTGTTCGCAGATAGCGTTAGCTTCTTCGATGTCTTTGATACCGTTAGCGTTCAAAGCAGCAAGAATCTGTTTGATACGACGGTCCTGGCTTTCAAATTTTACTTCTCTAATCATAATGTTCTTTCCTCCTTATATTATTCGTGACGTGGGTCAATATGTTTAACTGCACCTTGTTCTGCTGTGAAGCGTCCGTAAGTACCAGTTACTTTCTTCAAAGCTTCGTTTGCGTCAGTGCCTTTCTTGATCTCATCCATGAACTTGCCCAGGTGAACGAATTCGTATCCGCAGATTTCGTCGTTCTTGTCAAGAGCGATAGTTTTGATATAGCCTTCAGCCATTTCCAGGTAACGAGGACCTTTTGCCAAAGTACCGTACAGAGTACCTACCTGGCTACGCAGACCTTTACCCAAGTCTTCCAGACCAGCACCGATCATCAGACCGCCTTCAGAGAAAGCTGACTGAGTACGTCCGTACACAATCTGCAAGAACAATTCACGCATAGCTGTATTGATAGCGTCGCACACCAAGTCAGTGTTCAATGCTTCCAAGATGGTTTTTCCTGGCAGGATTTCAGATGCCATGGCAGCTGAGTGAGTCATACCAGAGCAACCGATTGTTTCAACCAATGCTTCCTGGATAACACCTTCTTTTACGTTCAGTGTCAACTTGCAGGCACCCTGCTGAGGAGCACACCAACCAATGCCGTGAGTTAAACCAGAGATGTCTTTAATTTCTTTTGATTTAACCCATTTTCCTTCTTCAGGAATTGGAGCTGGACCATGATTAGGTCCTTTTTTTACAACACACATGTGTTCAACTTCGTGTGAATAAGTCATATTCTTTACGTTTTATTGGTAATAAAAAATAGGTATTTCGTAAACCCTGAATTAGGGAATTTCTTCCTTAATCCATTCGCAAAGTTAGTCGTTTTATTTCGTTCTGCAACGGGTGAAACCAAACTTTTTGTTACATTTTAATGATATTTTTTCGGTTTGGGCTGTTTTGCAAACTCCGGTTGACAAAATATTTTTCATCTTCTGAAAGAAACTTGTATCTTTGCCCTGAATACAGCAAAGATACCCTGTTATGGGTTTGCATAGAGATAGGTAACAATTATTAGGTATAGAATGGAAATGAATCAGATTACGGTTTCGGATGCGGATTTGCGCAAAGGGGCAGAAGAGGGAATGGATGCTTTTTTGAAAGTATTTATCGATAAATACCTGGAGGTGACAGGAGGAAAGATTAATGCGGATACCATGCCGTTGCTGAACGGGTATCAGCATACTTTGTTAGGCTATCATTTTTTTCGGGAGGAAGTGATGGAAGGAGGTTTCGTACAGCTTATCCAGAATGGATACGGACCGTATATTTTTGATAATCCGTTTGCCAAAGCGATGCGTATGTTTGGGGCAAAAGAGTTTTCAAAGTTAATATACGAGGCTAAAAAAATATACGATGCTCATCGTGCAGATTTGGAAAAGGAACGTACGGAAGAGGAATTCATGGCTATGTATGAGCAATATGAAGCTTTTGATGATTTGGAAGAGCAATATATGGAAGAGGAGGAGCAGATTACCGCACAAATAGCAACGTATGTAGACGAGCATTTGGATAGTTTTGCAGAAGTAAAATAATTATGAAAGGTTTATTTGTGTTAAAATAACACTGTTCCCGTGCAGTCTTTTTTTCTTTTCGTATTTATTTTGTGAATTTTAAATCTAAAAATATTTATTAAACTAAAGATAAGAGTAGAATAGAGTATGAAAAAACAGAAATTGGCAGTCATTTTTGCTGCATTATTAACAATGGCGGGGTTTAGTTCTTGTTTGAACTCAGAAGATGATGGAATTAGTGAATATTACGGTTATTTGGAAGTGAATTCAGGCTGGGGTAATGTGACTTTCTCAACTCCCGATGGCTTACAATTTGTTCCTAATAAGACTGTTACTACTACTGCTAGTTCTAAGTTGGCTTTTGTTTATTGCCAGTATAATGATGTGGATTTGACTGCAGAAACAGAAAAATTACCGGTCACATTGTTAAGCGACCCGGTTTATTTGAACGATTTAGGTTATGCTGAATCAACCTTACCTGATGTAACTTCTACAGTTTCTCTCTATTCTTTAGGAGAAAATGGTGGCGGAGTATGGGGATATAATAAATATTTGGTTTTGACTCCTGCCTATTCTCTGAAAAAAGGTACTACCAATGAAAATTTAAGTACTGAGTTGGTAAATCACCATTTGGATGTGTATTATGTGCCTGAAGAAGATAACGTGACGACTAAGACCCTGAAGTTATATTTGCGTTATCAGCTTACGGGTATAGATGATTCTTCTACTGAAGAAGGTGCAGAAACATCTGAGGCTTGGGCAAATGATTATACAGTGAAATATTCAGATGCTGTTTATGTAAGTTTGTCTTCTTTACTGGCTCAATATGAGAATGCTCATGGAGAGAAGCCCGAAAAACTGGAAGTAGATTACGAATATAATAATAACAGTAACACTGTACCGACAAAAGATACCAATAAAAAACGTACTAAGACGGTTGTGTATAATTTGTATAAAGAAACTGCTGCTAATTAATAATAAACATAAATCGTAAAGATAAGAATCGGCATTATAAAATGGCTTATACAGCTATTTATAGTGCCGATTTTATTTTTGAAAAAACGCCCTTGCGTTTACATTCAAACGTCAAAGAGTTTGGAGTTAAACGCAAGGGCGTTTTAG